>JAEWIK010000028.1 GCA_023387135.1 Actinomycetes bacterium
CACCCATCCGTCGCCGTTCGTCCCGAACCTGAAAGTGCAGGTGGCCTCGTCCAGGTCGCTCCACCCAGCGGTCCCGACCACCGGGATCCCCCAGCAGCGCCGCGCGGTCGGTCGTCCCGCGATGTCCCCGCTTGTCAACAGGGCGACTGCGCCGGAGGCCAGCCGAACCTTCGCCCGCCCGTTGGCGAGCGGTCGAGCGGTCGGCCCGCTCACGCCGTCGCCGTCGATCATGACGATCACCGCCTGCTGGGCGCCGGCCACGTCAAGGTCGATCTCGACGTCGGCGAAGTGGCGGTTCCAGAGGATGGCGGCGGTTCCGCTCGCGTCGGCGGACGCGAGTGCTCCGACCCCGGGCGGGCCGTCCACCTGACACGTGATGCGGTCGATCGGCATCTGCTGGTAGAAGGCGTACACCTCGTGGACCGGCTTGGGGACGCCGTCAATGTCGACCATGCCGGAGAAGTTCCCCTGCCCGCTGTCGAGGTACTGAGCCCAGTGAGTGCGGGTCAGCCGGCGGCAGGCCAGCAACCGCGGAAGCTCGGCGGCGAACGTGCTGGCGAGCTGGAACGAGTCCTGGAGGCCACCGCGCGGGTAGTCGATGCTGAAGGCGTTGTACTCGTTGAGGTGCCACTCCACGTGCCGCAGGTCCGGGTACCGCGCGAGCGTCTCGCGCACGATCTGCAGGGTGCCCTGCACGCCGAAGTGGCCGTAGTGATGGAAGGAGAGGAAGTCGAGGGGCAGCCGCTCGTCGACGACCAGCCTGCAGAACGCGTCCAGCCAGTCGGCGTGCACTGCCGTGACCGCCAGCGCGGGTCCACCGATCCTCGCCGTCGGGTCTACCTGCCGAATGGCGGTCGACGCCTCCCGATAGAGCTCGAGGTAATCCTGCAGTCCGCCGGTGTAGAACGTCGCGTCGCCGGTCCGCTCGTCGCGCAGGTCGGGTTCGTTGTAGATCTCGTGGTACCCGACGCTGACGCCGCGATCACGCATCCCTGCGACGTAGGCCTGGACCGTGCGGACCCAGGTCGTGTCATCGGGGGCCATGGTGCGCCAGTCGCCCCCGTCCGGGCGGGCCGCCTTCGGCACGTAGCAGTACGACCAGTAGGGCCTGACACCGGCATCGGTGAGGACGCGCGCCACCTCGTCCGTTTCGCTGAAGTCGAAGCTCAAGCCGCCCTCGCCGTCCGACTGGACGACCTCCCGGGTCCAGGGCATCCACTCCGCACCCCAGCCGAGGTCGATCCGCAGCGACTCCGGCGCCGTCGCGCGCAGGTAACCGGCGTCGCGCCGGTAGCGCTCGATCGGAACCAGGCCGGAGTTGTAGACCGCGATCCGTTCCTTGGAGAGCGGGAAGTCAGCGGGGCGGCTGCTGTCGATGCGGACCGCAGCGCTCGCCGGGATGGGGCGCATGAGAGCTCCTTGGGGTTAGTTGGCAAGACCTGTCATGGAGACACCGCGGACGATCCAACGCTGCAGGAACAGGTAGGCGATCAGGATGGGGAGCGAGGTCAGGACGACGCCGGCCATGATCGCGCCGTACTGCGCGGTGTAGCGGCCGATCAGCGACTGCAGCGCCTGGGTGAGGACCCAGCTGGTCTGCCTGCTGAGATAGATAGAATTGATGAAGAAGCTGTTCCACAGCCCGACGAACGTCAGCAGGCCCAGCGCCAGGTACGCCGGCCCGGACAGCGGCACGATGATGCGGAAGAACGTCCGCCACGGCCCTGCCCCGTCGATGGCCGCGGCGTCCTCGAGTTCGGTCGGCAGCGTCAGGAAGTACTGCCGGAAGAAGAAGGACGCGAACGGCGTGCCGAACAGCATCGGGACGATGATGGGCAGCGGAGAGTTGAGCCAACCGAGTTCGCGGAACACGACGTACTGCGGAATCAGGGTGGCATGCACAGGGACCATCAACGTCAGCAGGAGCGTCGCCAGCAGCGCACCCCGTCCAGGGAACCGGAACCTCGCCAGCGCGTAACCGGCGAGCGAGCTGGCCAACAAGGTGCCGGCGGTCCCCACCACCGAGATGACAACGGTGTTGGCGAAGTACCTCCCGAAGTCGGGCAGGGCCTCGAACAGCCGGCCGTAGTGCTCAAGGGTCGCGGGATGCGGGATCAGTTGGTCGGCCGCGTACATGTTCTCGTCGGTCCGGAACGACATGGACACCGCCCACAGCGCCGGGAAGATGTACGCGAAGACGACGGCGATCATCCCTGCGTGATAGCCGATGGTGGCCGCCCGCCGCCGCGGGGTGGTCCGGGTCCGGGACCTGGTCGCGCCAGCCACGCTCATCGCCGGCCCCGTTTCCGGGCGCGCCGGGCCGCCGGGTCGTCGTAGTGCACCCAGCGGCCGCTCACGGCGAACTGGACCGCTGTCACCAGGAAGATGAGCAACGCGAGCATCCACGCCAGCGCCGCGGCGTATCCGAGCCCGGAGATCCGCTCGCTGTAGTTGAACATCTGGTTGTACATGTAGAGCACGATCGTCCTGGTCGAGTTGGAGGGGCCGCCTGCTGTGGCCGGGCCCGCGCTGGCCGACGTCATGGCGACGACGGGGTCGAAGAGCTGGAACGCGGCGATCAGGGAGGTCACCGTGAGGAAGAACACCGTCGGAGAGATCATCGGCAAGGTGACGTGGCGAAACCGCTGCCAGCGGTTCGCGCCATCGATGGTGGCCGCCTCCACCAGGGCGGCAGGTACGCCCTGCAGGCCGGCGATGTAGAGGGTCATGCCGTAACCGATCGCCTGCCACGTCGTGACCAGAGCGATCGACGGCATCGCCGTGGCGGGGTCGAGCAGCCACTCGGGACTCGTCCCGCCGAAGAGCTCCCACAGCCCGGCGATCGGGCCCGAACCGGTGTTGAACATCCACCGCCACACGACCCCCACCGCTATCTGCGACAGGACGTACGGCAGGAACAGCGCCGCCCGGTAGAGCGCCACCCCGCGTCGCGGAGTGAAGGTCACGAGCGCCGCGAGCAGCGAGAACAGCAGCAGTGTGCTGGTCCCGACCAGGATGAACCTGGCCGTGTTCCACAACACGGCAGGGATCCGATCGTCGGTGAACAGGTGGGCCCAGTTCTCGAACCCGACGAAGGTGGGACTGGGAGCGACGAGGTCCCAGCTAGTGAAGGAGTAGCCGAGCGATGCCACCAGCGGTATCGCCGTGAATGCCAGCAGACCGATGACCTGCGGCAACACGAACAACAACGCCGTGCGTGACCTGCGGGTGGCCAGGGTCGTCCGTCGTCTGCGGACTCCGTGGCTGGGAGGGGTCCCGGTGGTCGTGCGGGTAGGCATCGCT
>JAEWIK010000115.1 GCA_023387135.1 Actinomycetes bacterium
GGCCCGGACGGCGCGGGGTTCGGCGGGGGTCGGCGAGGGTAGGGGGCAGGCAGTGGCGGGCGGCACGCGCACCCGCCGGCGAAGGAGGAGCGAGATGGGTGACGACAGGTTCTGTCCGGTGTGCGGCAAGCCGATCCGCGAACGGGCCGGCGCCTGGATGGTCGACTACGAGGGGACCACGTACGAACTGTGCTCGCGCGAGTGCCGGGACGCCTTCGAAGCCGACCCGGGGCGGTACCTGAGCAAGACGCATTGAGCCGGGGCCGTCGATCGATTGCCTAGTCGGGAGTTTCTTCGCCGGCCGCGCTGGATAACAGCCAGAGGACGAAGGTCTACGTGGTAGTTCAAGCAGACGGACGACTCCACGGCGTGTGAAGGTCGGCTCTTGATGACTCCCGTGGCGAACGACGCCGGGCACCCCGAGGATCGCTCTGGGCTGAGCGACAGCCTGCGGCTGCTGACCGGCCCGGTCGTCGACCCGCAACTCCTCGTGACGCTCGCGTCGGGAGTCCTCGGACGCAACGGGGTGCGCACCCACTGCGGCGTGACAGTGCTCCCCGAGGGGAGACCCCCGGAGACTGTCGCCGCGACCGACGACGTCCCCGTGCGGATGGACTGGTTGCAGCACGAACTGGGCCAGGGGCCGCTCCTCGACGCCGGGAGCGGCGAGGTCGTGGTGGACGACCTGGCGCTGGAAGCCGGGTGGCCCGACTTCGGGGTGATGGCGAAGGCGGTCATCGGCGTCCGCAGCCTGTTGACGACGCGCCACCTGCTCGACGACGGGCACTGGGTGGCGCTCAGCTTCTACTCCGCGGCGCCGGCGGCTTTCGACGCCGCCTCCCGCAGCCGCGCGCGCCTGTTCGCCAAGATGGTTCCCCACACCGTCCGCCGGGTGGCCGCCCGGGTGGCAGCCGACGTCGCCGAGGAGGCCGGGGGAGGCAGGATCGCCACGGCCCTCAGCCTGGTGATGGCACGCCACCGCGTGCCCCCGCCCGAGGCTTTCGACCTGCTCGTGCAGGCGTGCCGCGAGACCGGTGCCGGCCTGTACGACGTGGCGGTCGAGGTGGCCGTCACCGGAAGACTGCCGCAGCCGTGAGACAGCCGGCACACAGGCTGGTGGCATAGCATCCAGCCATGGCAGAGATCCGCAAGCACGATCCCGCCGCGGGCAACGCCATCGCGCAGGCGCTGCGTGCCGCGATGGGTGACCCTGTCCGTCCCGTGACGCCGGGGGAGACCAGACCCGCGGCCGCCGGAGGCAGGCCCGAGGCTCCCGCGTCCACGAGTTGGGTCACCCTCAGCGTCACGGCTCCCGCAGATTCCGAGGACGACGCCGAGTAGGCGGCCCCGGTCGTGCCGATCCGCGGTTGTTCGGGCAGGCTTGGCCCGTGCGAGAAGAGTCGGGCCCCCCGCCAACCGCCGACGGACGCATGGTCCGCCGCCTCAGGCTGAGGCGTGCGCGGCTCGCGGGAGACGGTGGCGACCCTGTCGACGTGACGCTGGCTGACGGCAGGGTGGTGGCGATCGGAGCTGCAGCCGGCGGGGCCGACCCCGTCGAGACGGTCGACCTCGAGGGCAGGTGGGTGCTGCCCGGCCTGGCGGACAACCACGTCCACCTGCTGCACTGGGCGAAGGCAAGCCGCCGGCTCGACCTGTCCGGGACGGAGTCGGCGGCGGAGGCCGTCGCCCTCGTGGCGGCGCGGCTCGCCGGTGCGCGGGAGGTGGTCGGGTACGGCTTCCGCGACGCGCTGTGGCAGGACGTCCCGACTGTCGCGGCGCTGGACGAGGCCGCGGGCGCGACCCCCGTCGTGCTGGTGAGCGGCGACCTCCACTGTGCCTGGCTGAACTCGGCCGCGCTGCGCAGGCACGGGCTCGACCCGGTGCCGGGTCTGGTCAGGGAGGAACCCGCCTTCGCCGTCATGCGAGAGATCGACGACGTCGGCGACGCGACGATGGACGCGTGGGCAGTCGAGGCGCTGCGCCGGGCGGCGGCGCGCGGCGTGACCCGGATCACCGATCTCGAGATGCGCTGGGGCTTCGACGACTGGGCGAGGCGCGCCGCTGCCGGGCCGCTCCCCGTCAGGGTCGACGTGGGCTTCTACGCCCCCGACCTGGAGCGCGTTGTCGGGTCGGGCTGGCGCACCGGGGACCCGGTGGCGGGCACCGCGGGCAGGGCGTCGGTGGGACCGCTGAAGATCATCACCGACGGCTCGCTCAACACCAGGACCGCCTGGTGTGTCGACCCCTACCCGGGGCTCGGGCCGGACGAGAACCGGTACGGCGTCGCGTCCGTGCCCTACGACGTCCTCGTCCCGTTGCTGGCGACCGCGACGGCAGGCGGCCTGCGGGTCGCGGTCCATGCCATCGGGGACAGGGCGAACCAGGTGGCGCTCGACGCCTTCGAGGCGACCGGCGCCACCGGCTCCATCGAGCACGCCCAGTTGCTGCTCGGTGAGGATGTCGCGAGGTTCGCCAGGCTCGGCGTCGTGGCGAGCATGCAGCCCGAGCACGCCATGGACGACCGTGACGTCGCCGACCGCTACTGGCACGGCAGGACCGACAGGGCGTTCAGGCTGCGCGACCTGCACGCCGCAGGCGTCACGCTCGCCCTCGGTTCGGACGCGCCGGTGGCGCCGCTCGACCCGTGGATCACGATGGCGGCCGCTGTGACGCGCTCCCGGGACGGCAGGGAACCGTGGCACCCCGAACAGGCCGTCGACCTGGCGACGGCCCTCGGCGCGTCGACGGGCGGCGTCGGGGTTGTCACAGCGGGCCTGCCCGCGGACCTCACCGTCGTCGAGCGGGATCCCTTCACGGCGTCCGGCGACGACCTGCGGGCCATGCGGGTCTGGGGGACGATGCTCGCGGGGGAGTGGACCTACCGGGCCTGAACCTCGTCGCCGGGCTCGGCGACCGACGCCACCAGCGGAAGGGCCGCCACCCGCAGGATGTCGTCGGCGTCGAGTTCGAGGGTCGTCTCGGCGGTGCCCCCGCCGCAGTAGACCTTTCCCATCCCGGGGACCGCGGCGTCGAGCAGCACCACGACCGAGGCGGCGTCGCACACCGGGCTGACCCCTCCCGGCTCCATCCCGGCGACGGCGAGCAGCTCGGGCGGCGCCTGCCTCAGCTTCGATCGCGGGACTGCCAACGCCTGTGCGACGGCCCCGTAGCGGGCACGCCACTCGCCCCTGATGCCCACCAGCGCGAGGCGTCCGTCGGGCAGTTCGAAGGCCAGGGTCTTCACCGAGGTCGCGTGGTCGAAGCGGGTCAGGTGCGGGTCCGAGGCGGTCCGCGCCGCCGGGTGCGTGTGCAGGACGAAGTCGATACCCGCTGCTTCCAGCGCCTGCACGGGCGTACGCATGGCAGTTCTCCTCACATCCGTCGTCCGTCAGGGTATGAGCCAGTTCACGGCGACCCGCTAGCATTCCGCGGGTGAGTCCAGGGATCCCGAGCGTAGACGCACCGAGCGGTCGTACCCGCGTGCTGATCTACACAGACGGTGCCTGCAAGGGCAATCCCGGGCCAGGGGGCTGGGGAGTGTGGCTGCGCAGCGGCGGGCACACCCGCGAGTTGTTCGGCGGCGACGAGCTCACGACCAACCAGCGCATGGAACTCACCGCCGCCATCCAGGCGCTCAAGGTGCTCACCCGTCCCTGCGATGTCGTGCTCTACAGCGACAGCCGGTACGTGGTCGAAGGAATCACGAAATGGGTGCACGGCTGGAAGAAGAACGGCTGGAAGACCGCCGCCAAGCAACCGGTGAAGAACGACGACCTGTGGCGCGAGCTCGACGAGGTGGCCCAGCGGCATCGCATCGACTGGCGCTGGGTGAAGGGGCACGCCGGCGACGAGGGCAACGAGCGGGCCGACGCGCTGGCGAACCTCGGAGTGACGCAGGCGCTCACGTCCTGATCGCGGCGCTCCCCGCCGCCCACCGGCGCCCGGCGTAGGCTGCGGCCATGCCCGACCCCTCCGCACCGACAGGCGATGTCGCGGCGCGTCCCGGGATCGCCGAGCGCCTCGGCAGGATGATCAGGATCGAGACCGTCTCCGCTGACCCACAGGCGCGCGACGGCGGCGCCTTCGACGAGTTCCGCGCGCTGCTCAAGGAGCTGTACCCGCTGGTCCACGGCAGCCTCGAACGCGAGCTCATCGAGCCGCTCGGACTGGTCTACAGGTGGCCCGCCGGAGACGCCGGACGCGATGACGCAGAGCCCGTCGTGCTCATGGCGCACTGGGACGTCGTCCCCGTCACCGGTCAGGACTGGAAGGTGCCGCCGTTCGGCGGCGAGGTGTCCGACGGGGCGGTGTGGGGACGCGGCGCGCTGGACGACAAGGGCCACCTCTGCGTCCTGCTGGAGGCGGTGGAGAACCTGCTCGCGGCGGGGTTCGCGCCCGCGCGCACCGTCTACCTCTGCCTCGGAGGCGACGAGGAGGTGTTCGGCGCGTCGGGGGCGGGCATCGCCGAGGCGCTGCACGCTCGGGGCATCGTCCCGTGGCTCGTGCTCGACGAGGGAGGAGCCGTCACCGAGGTGCCGTTCCCCGGCGTCGAGGGCATGTTCGCGATGGTCGGCCTCGGCGAGAAGGGCGTGGCCACGCTGGAGCTCTCCGCGAGCGGCAGCGCCGGTCACGCGTCGGCGCCCCAGGGGCTCACCGCCGTGACGAGGCTGGCCAGGGCGGTCGGCAGGCTGTCCCGCAATCCTTTCTCGCCGCGCGTGGCGCGCACCGTCACGCAGACCTTCGAGGCGTTGTCACAGCACGCTTCCGGGACCGCGCGACCCCTGTTGCGGCTCGCCGCGCGGCTGCCCCGGCTGGCGGGGAGGTTCTTGGTGGCTGCCGGCGGGGAGACAGCGGCGATGGTGCGGACGACCGTCGCCCCCACCATGCTCGCCGCAGGGACAGCGCCCAATGTGCTGCCCGGGTCGGCGACGGCGATCGTGAACGTCAGGGTCAACCTCGGCGAGACCGTCGAGCAGGTCAGGCGGCGGATCGAGCGGGCGGTCGGCGACCCCGAGGTGCAGGTGCGCGTGGTGGAGGGGTACGACCCCACGCCCGAGTCGCCCACCGACTGCCGGCAGTTCGAGCTGCTGGAACGCGCCGTGCTGGCCTCCTACCCTGACGCGCCGGTCGTCCCTTACCTCACGATGGCGGCCACCGACTCGCGGCACTGGCACAGGTTCGCGCCCGCCGTCTACAGGTTCTCCCCGCTGGCGATGAGTGCGGCCGAGCGGGCGAGCATCCACGGCCCCGACGAGCGGCTCTCGCTCGACGGCCTGCGCCGCGGCGAACTGTTCTACAGGGCCTTGCTCACCGACCTGGCCTGAGCACGCAGACACCATCACAAGGAGGCAGGGTGAGCCACCCCGTCGAACCCGGCGTGTCAGCGCCGGCAGCGCCCGGCCCGGGGCGCATCCGCTTCGGCACGCTGGCGGGAGTCGTGGGGTTCCTCGCGTTCGTCGAGCTGACCAGCGGCGTCATCCAGGGCTTCTACACCCCGCTGCTCACCGACATAGCCCGGTACCTCCAGGTCCCCGACGCCGACGTGAACTGGCTGGAGGGAGGCCAGGCGATTGTGGCAGCGATCATCGTGCCTGCCTTCTCCAAGCTGGGGGACATGGTCGGGCACAAGCGGATGCTGCTTGTGTCGACGGCGCTCACTGCCGTCGCCGGCTACGGGCTCGTCGCCACCGCGAACTTCTGGTGGTTCCTGCTGGCCTGGTCGCTCATGGGTTTCTACGTGGTGTGGCTGCCGCTGGAGACCGCGCTGATCTACAACAGGGCGCGCTCCACCGGGCACGCCGCCACCCTGACGCGCCGGGCCGCCGGGCTGCTGGTCGCCGCCCTGGAACTCGGGGTCATCGCGTCGGCGCTCGCCGCCGGAGTGCTCATCGACGTCATGCCGCTGCGGATCGCGCTCGCGATCCCCGCGGTCGCCATCACAGTCTGCTTCTTCGTGATCTGGCTGGGAGTGCGGGAGACCCCGGACGTCACCGGCGGCACCTTCGACACCGGCGGCATGGTGCTGGTGAGCGTGGCGCTGCTCGGCTTCACCGGCGGGCTGTTCCTGCTGCGCGTCAACGGCCCCGGCAGCCCGCTGTCGTGGTTGGCGATCCTCGTCGGCATGGCGCTCTTCGTGCCCTTCGTGCTGTACGAGCGCAGGCAGCCGGACCCCCTGATCGACGTCGGCATGTTCGCCTCGCCGGCGCTGTGGCCGGTCTTCCTCACGGCGGGGCTGTTCGGGGTGAGCGTGCTCGGGGCCCAGGCACCGCTGTCGACCTTCGCGCGGACCGACCCCGCGCTGGTGGGCTACGGACTGGGGGCCTCGGCGGGGCTGACGAGCATCCTGATCGGTGCCTACGTGCTCTCCCTCACCATCGGTGCGCTGCTGCTGCCGGTGGTGACGACCGTCGTCCGTCCGCGGGTGGCGCTGATCGGCGCGAGCCTCCTGGTCGCGCTCGGCTACCTGCTGTTCCTGCCCTTCCACGGGAGCTATGCCGAGGCGCTGACGAACATGATCATCGCGGGCATCGGCTCGGGTGCCCTGGTGGCAGCACTGCCCGCCGCCGCGGCCGCCGCGGCGCCGGACCACCAGACGGGGGTCGCCACGGGGCTGACCAACTCGGTGAAGACTGTCGGCGGGGCGGTCGCCTCGGCGGTGTTCGGCGTCGCCCTCGCCACCCACGCCGCGGGGTCGGCCTCGGAAGGCACGACGGCAGGGTCGTTCGAGGGCTACCTGACGGTCTGGACGGTGTACGGCCTGACGGCGGTCGTGGCGGCGATAGCCCTGCTGTTCGTGCCTCGCACCGCCTTCAGCGACGAGCACTCGCGCCGAGAGCCGCCTCCATCGTCCGGTCGATCTGGGGCAGCGGAACCGGCAGCGTGAGCCTGCGCTCGCTGCGCAGCGAACGCAGGACGAGGGCCAGCGCCCGCTCGTACGCCGGCGGCGTGCCGTCCCTGCCTGCCTCGACGACCCCGTTGAGCATCGCCGCCGCGAGGTAGACGTCGTCGACGGTGATGTCCTGGCGCACGGCGTGGGCGGCGTGGGCCTGTTCCAGCGCCCTGGTGAACATCTCCCTCGTCCGGGCGAGCACGTCGTCGAGCACCTCCGACGACCCGGCGGCCCGGACGACCGGCACGAGCCCGGGGATCCTGAGTTGCAGCTCGCAGATCTCGACCAGCAGGTGTTCGAGGACGTCCTCGGAGGGGTGGCCGGCGGCGAACGCCTCGAGCGCCGTCAGCCGGCGCTCCATGAGAGCCGCCACCAGGGCGGCCCGATTGGGGAAGTGGCGGTAGAGGGTGCCGCGTCCCACGTTGGCGCGCTGGGCGACGAGATCGAGGGGTGCCTCGACCCCTCGCTCCCGAAATACCTCGGTGGCGGCAGCGAGGATGCGCACCCTGTTACGTCGTGCGTCGCGCCTCTGCTTCACACCGGCACACTACCTACAGACCCCCCGCCGGATCACCCCCTCGCCGCCGACATTCTGCTTCCTTCCCTTGTCACGGGGCAGTCACGAGACAGCCTGGTGGTGCAGCGGGGACGCCTGACCGCCTCAGCGGCGGCCCGGGGTGGTCGCAGGGTTTGCCCGCCCGTTAGGCTGTGCGCGTGAGGTATTTCGGGACTGTGGTTCCCGGGCATCGTGTGACGACGGCGCTTTAGCGGCGCACGCCTGGGCTCCTGCGTCCCGTCGAAGGGGACGTGAGTGAGGGGGGCGGATGCTGAGTGCACTGATAGCACTTCACCTGCTCCTCGCCGCGCTCAGCCCGCTCCTGGTCCGGCTCCTCGGCCAGCGCGCCTTCCTCGTCGCGGCCCTCGCCCCCGCCGTCGGCTTCGCCTGGATGGTCGGCCTCGCGCCGGCCGTGCTCGCGGGCGGCGGGCTCGACGAGAGTTACACGTGGATCCCCGGGTTGGGAGTGACGCTCGGTTTCCACGTCGGCCTCGTCCAGTGGCTGCTCGCGCTGGTGGTGACGGGCGTCGGCGCGCTCGTGCTGCTGTACTGCAGGTGGTACTTCGCCGAGTCGGGTCGGCAGACCAGGACCGTCGCGCTGCTCACCGCCTTCGCCGGGGTCATGCTCGGGCTCGTCACCGCCGACGACCTCGTGGTGCTGTACGTGTTCTGGGAGCTCACCACGGTGTTCTCCTACCTGCTCATCGCGCACGACCCGACCCGCCGGGCCAACCGGTCCGCCGCCCTCACCGCCCTGATAGTGACCACGACCGGTGGCCTGGCGATGCTCGTCGGAGTCATAGTGCTCGGCCAGGCGGCGGGCACCCACAGCCTCCAGGCCATCCTCGCCTCGCCGCCGCAGGGGGTGGCGCTCACCGTCTCGGCGCTGCTGATGCTCGTCGGCGCGCTCAGCAAGTCGGCGCTGGTGCCGTTCCACTTCTGGCTGCCCGGAGCTATGGCGGCCCCCACCCCCGTCTCGGCCTACCTGCACGCCGCCGCGATGGTGAAGGCGGGCGTCTACCTGGTTGCCGTGCTCGCCCCGATGGTCGCCGACGTCCCGGGCTGGCGGCCCGCCGTGTGGACGCTGGGGGTCATGACGCTGCTGCTCGGCGGCTGGCGCGCGCTGCGGCAGGACGACCTCAAGCTGCTGCTCGCCTACGGCACTGTGAGCCAGCTCGGCCTGCTCGTCCTGCTGGTGGGCACCGGCACCCGCGCGGCAGCGCTCGGCGGGTTGGCCATGGTCATGGCCCACGCGGTGTTCAAGGCGGCACTCTTCCTCGTCGTCGGCGTGGTCGACCATTCGGCGGGCACTCGGTTGGTCAGCAGGCTGAGCGGCCTGCGCACGAGCCTGCCCGCCGTCGCGGTGGCCGCCGCGCTGGCGGCGGCGTCCATGGCAGGGCTGCCGCCCACCCTCGGCTTCGTCGCCAAGGAGGGTGCGCTGGAGGGCGTGCTCAACCTCGCATCGACAGGGGACGGCACAGGCCTGCCGCCGCTGCCCGCCTGGATGCTGGTGGCGGGCGTGGTGCTCGGCTCGGCGCTCACCGTCGCCTATTCCGCGCGGTTCTGGTGGGGTGCCTTCGCCGTCAAGCCCGGCAGCGCCCCGACGGTGATCGAGCACAGGCCGGGGGTCGGCTTCGTCGCCGTGCCGGCGGTGCTCGCCCTCGTCAGCCTGGCCGGCGGCTTCCTGGCGGCGCCGCTCACGGCGGTCCTGGAGGGGTACTCCGAGACCCTGGCGGTCGGCGAGCACAGCCACGGACTCTCCCTGCTGCCCGGCTGGACGCCGGCGCTGGCGGCGTCCCTGGTCGCCATCGCGCTCGGCATCGGCCTGTTCTGGCAGCGGGAGCGGATTGCGAGGCTGCAGCAGACGTTCCCGCACGTGACAGAGGCCGGTGAGGTCTATCGGACGACCATGCGCCGGATCGACAGGCTCGCGGTGGAGGTGACGGACAGGACGCAGCGCGGCTCGCTCGGCTACTACGTAGGGACGATCCTCGTCGTCGTCATGGTGCTGCTCCTGGTCGCGCTCTCGGCGGCGCCGGCGTGGCCGCAGGTCTATGTGGCGGACACCTGGGCGCAGGTGGCGGTGGGGCTGCTCGTCGTGGTGGCGGCGCTGCTGGTCGCCACCTCGCGCGGCAGGCTGCGGGCGGTGGTGCTGCTGGGCGTGACAGGGTACGGGACTGCCCTGCTGTTCCTCATCCACGGCGCGCCCGACCTCGCGCTCACCCAGGTGCTCGTGGAGACGGTGACGCTGCTGGTGTTCGTGCTGGTGCTGCGCAAGCTGCCGAAGTTCTTCACCGAGCGCCCCCTGCAGTCGGGCAGGTGGTGGCGGGTGGTGATCTCGCTGGGCGCGGGTCTCGCGGTCACGCTGCTGGCCATCCTCGCCCTGGGCTCGCGCGTCGCGCCGCCCGTCTCCGAGTCGTACCCGCAGTACGCGAAGTCGTACGGCTACGGCAACAACATCGTCAACGTGGTGCTCGTGGACGCCCGTGCCTGGGACACGATCGGCGAGATCTCGGTGCTGAGCATCGCCGCCACGGGCGTCGCGAGCCTCATCTTCGTCCGCTCCAGGTCGGGCAGGATCAGGCGGGCCCCGGCGGCGCCCGACGGCAAGCTCGAAGGCTGGCTGCGAGGCAGCCGGACGTTGCCGCGGGCCGCACGCTCGCTGATGTTCGAGGTGGTCACCCGGCTGCTGTTCGGGGTGATGATCGTGGTGTCGATCTACCTGCTGCTGGCGGGACACAACCTGCCGGGCGGCGGCTTCGCCGGCGGGCTCGTGGCGGGCACGGCGCTCATCGTCCGCTATCTGGCGGCAGGCTCCGACGAACTCGACGAGGCGTTGCCCGTCCCTGCCGGGGCGGTGCTGGGTGCGGGCCTGGTGCTGTCGGTGCTGACGGCGATAGCACCGCTCGCCTTCGGCGGGGTGATCTTCCAGAGCTACGAGGTCCACCTCGCGATCCCCGGCTGGCAGGAGCTCACCTCCTCATGGGGCAGCATCACGCTGCTCGGTGACATCCACCTGGTGTCGTCGACGGCCTTCGACATCGGCGTCTACCTCGTCGTGGTGGGCATGATGCTCGACCTCGGACGCAGCCTCGGCGCCGGGATCGACGGCCACGAGCGCGAGCAGCTCACTCCCGCTCCCGAGCCCGAGTCGACCCGCGCCATGCCCGGTGTGAGGTGGTCGAAGTGAGCGTCAACCTCACCCTCGCCATCGTCGCAGGCGTCCTCGTGGCGGCCGGGCTGTACCTCATCACCGAGAGGTCGCTGAGCCGGATCCTGGTGGGTGTCGTGCTGGCGAGCAACGGGGTCAACGTCTTCTTCCTGGTGGCCTCCGGGCCGGCCGGGACGGCACCCATCATCGGGCTGCTGGGCTCGTCCCCGATGAGCGACCCGTTGCCGCAGGCGATGGTGCTGACCGCCATCGTCATCACGCTGAGCGTCGCCGCCTTCGTCCTGACGATGGCGTACCGCAGCTTCCAGATCAACGGCCACGACGAGGTCCAGGACGACCTGGAGGACGCCCGGATCCGCGAGCTGGCGGAGGCCGACAGGGCGTCGGCGTCGTTCGAGGAGATCCAGTTCAGCGACACCGGAGAGGACGTGGTCAGCGAATGAACAACCTGCTGGCGGTCCCGGTGCTGCTCTGCCTGCTGGGGGCGGCGGTCGCGTTCTGGGCCGGACGCGTGCCCTGGCTGCAGCGGCTGGTGTCGGTCACCGCCGTCGTCGGGGTGTCTGTCGTCGCGGGGCTGCTGGTCTGGCTGACCGAGAAAGGGCCGCTGGTGCTGTGGGTGGGGGACTGGCCGCGCCCGCTCGGGATCGTGCTCGTGGCCGACAGGCTGGCGGCGATCATGCTGCTGGTGGCGTCCCTGGTCTCGCTCGGCGTGCTGGTCTACTCCACCGGGCAGGACGCCGACGAACTCCGCCGGGAGACCCCGGTCTCGATCTTCCACCCGACCTTCCTGCTGCTGGTGGCGGGGGTGTCGAACGCCTTCCTGGCAGGCGACCTCTTCAACCTGTTCGTGAGCTTCGAGTTGCTGCTGTTCGCCTCGTACGTGCTGCTCACGATGGGCGGCACCCGCGACAGGATCCGGGCGGGCTCGGTGTACGTCGTGGTGAACCTCGTGAGCTCGGCGCTGTTCCTGATCGCTCTCGCCTGCATCTACGCGGCGGCGGGGACGGTGAACCTCGCCCAGCTCTCTGTCCGGCTCGCCGAGCTGCCGGCGCCCCTGCAACTCGCCCTGCAGCTGATCCTGCTCATCGTGTTCTCGATCAAGGCGGCTGTCTTCCCGCTCTCGGCGTGGCTGCCGCACTCCTATCCGACGGCGCCCGCGCCGGTCACCGCCGTCTTCGCCGGCCTGCTCACCAAGGTGGGCGTGTACGCCATCATCAGGACGCAGACGCTGCTGTTCCCCGACCAGCCGCTGACGGTGCTGGCGGGGCTGGCGGGACTCGCCACCATGGTGCTGGGCATCCTGGGCGCGGTCGCCCAGTCCGACCTGAAGCGCATGCTGTCCTTCACGCTGGTCAGCCACATCGGGTTCATGGTCTTCGGCATCTCGCTGAACTCGCCGCAGGGTTACGCGGGCGCCATCTTCTACGCAGCGCACCACATCACCATCCAGGGCACGCTGTTCCTGGTCGCCGGGCTGGTGGAGCGCGTCGGCGGCTCGACGTCGCTGGAACGGGTGGGCGGCCTGGCGCGGTTCGCCCCGCTGCTGGCGTTGCTGTTCTTCGTCCCCGCGATCAACCTCGCAGGCATCCCGCCGTTCTCCGGCTTCATCGCCAAGCTCGCCCTGCTGCAGGCCGGCGTCCAGGCCGACACCCCGATGGCGTGGGCGCTCGTGGTGGGGGCGGTCGTCACGTCGCTGCTCACCCTCTACGCGATGGCGAAGGTGTGGGCGCGGGCGTTCTGGGGCGAGGTGCCGCAGCGCATGCTGCGCCACCAGCGGCGCTTCGACGCCGCCGCCGTGAACCGCTTCCCGCCGAGCATGGTCGGCGCGACGGTCGGGCTCGGCGTGCTGAGCATCGTGTTCACCGTCCTCGCAGGACCGATGTACGACTACGTCGCCCGGGCGGCGAGCGCGCTGTTCGACGGCAGCTACTCGCTCATGGTGCTGGGGGTCGTGCGATGAGCGAGACGTCGAGGAGGCTGCGCTGGCGCTTCCAGGGCAGGGCGGTCGTGCTGCTGGCGGCGGTGTGGGTGCTGCTGTGGGGGGAGCTGTCGCTGCTCAACGTCCTCTACGGACTGGTGCTCGGCTGGCTCGTCACAGTCGTGTTCTGGCTGCCGCCGATCCGCTACTACGGCGAGGTCAGGCTGGGCTGGACGCTGGTGCTGGTCCTCGCGCAGCTTCGCGACCTCGCCGTCGCGTCGTTCCAGTTGGCGCTGGCGTCGGTGCGTCCGCGGGTCGACCTGCGCCCGGGGATCATCAAGGTGAGGCTGCGCACGAACAGCGACCTCTTCCAGGTCGGCGTCGCGGTCCTGATCTCGATCGTGCCGGGCACGCTCGTGGTGGAGACCGTCAGGCGGCCGCGGTTGCTCTACCTGCACGTCTTCGACCTGCCCGACTCGCGTGCCGTGAAGCGCGAGCGGGCGCGGGCGCTCGCCATCGAGGACAGGCTCATCCGGGCCTTCGGCAGCGACCACGACAGGCGCGCGCTCGAGCAGCGGTCGGCGAAGGGGGAGTGACGATGGGAGTGCTCTGGGTGGGGGTCGCGGCGCTGTTCGTCGCGGGCTGCCTGGTGATCTGGCGCATGGTGCGGGGGCCCACCTCGCTCGACAGGATCATCGCCGCCGACGTGCTGGTGGCCATAGCCGTCGCGGCGGTCGCCGTCTACACGATCGTCTCGGGCAACCGCACGGGGCTGCCGATCCTGCTGAGCCTGTCGCTGGTGGGGTTCACCGCCGCCGTGGCGGTGGCCCGCCTGCTGGCCTCGAACACCTCCGTGAGGCGCGCGTTCGACAGGCGCCGGGCCTACGAGACGGAGGACTCCGATGACTCTTGAGGCGTTCCTCGACGGCGCCGGCGCGGTGATCGTCGCACTCGGGTGTCTCTTCTGCCTCGCCGCGGCGCTCGGCCTCGTCAGGTTCCCCGACGTGCTCACCCGCATGCACGCCGCCACCAAGCCGCAGGTCTTCGGCCTGATCCTCGTGCTCGTCGGCGTGACGCTCAGCCTGCGGGACGCCAAGGCGTTCACGCTGCTGGGGGTCGCCGTCGTGCTGCAGATCCTCACCGTGCCGGTGTCCAGCCATCTGGTCTCCCGGGCCGCCCATCGCAACGGCGAGTGGGCGGCCGAGGACGCGGTGATCGACGAGTTGGGCCGCGATCAGGCGGTTGACGAGGAAGGACGCAACGATCCGCGGATCTTCAGGGGCGATGAGGGATGAGCGGCCCCGATTCCGGGTATGGAAGGGAATGCGCATGGCCAGTCGGCACCGGAGCCATTTCGTCCCCGGCTTGCGGGACTAGACTTGCCCTATACTTCGTCCACCTAGCGACCCAGGAGGCGTGACATGGCCCTCTCGGAGGACGAGCAGAGGCTCTTGGAGCAGATGGAGGCCGCGCTCGCGGCCGAGGATCCGAAACTCGCCAACACGCTTCGTGGGACGACCTCCCGACGTCTGCACCGCCGCCGCGCGGCGGTGGCGGGATTCGGCTTCCTGCTCGGGCTGGTAGCGCTGGTCGGCGGCATGGAGATCCACCCCCTCGTGAGCATCGCTGGCTTCGTCGTCATGCTGGTGTCCACCGTCGTCGCGGTGAGCTCCTGGCAGTACGTGGGGCGTGATCCCGGGGGCCAGCCCGCGGGTGGTTCGGGCAAGCCAGGCGGGCGCCCGGAGCGCGACTTCATCGACAAGATGGAAGAACGCTGGCGCCGCCGCCAGGAAGAGAACTGACGAGCTCTCGACGTACGCCCTCGGCCTCCGGCCGGGGGCGTTCTGCATGCCCGAGTTAACGATTCGATCACGAGCCCTGCGGGTAGTTGCCGTGCAGCCGGCGCCGTCCCTAGAGTGGCAGCACTGGTAACGTTCCCGGAAACGGTACCAGCGAAGCCTCAACGGTGACGCTCCGCGAGATGGCAGCACACACATCGACGCTGATCGCCGCCGCTCACCTCGGGGAACCGGAAGGAAGCACGATGAAGAGACAACTGCTCGCGCTGGCGCTCGGCGCCGCGCTGGTCGCCAGCCTCGCCGCCTGCGGCGACGGCGGCGAAGCACCCACCACAGCGGCGCCCGGTGGCAGCGCCTCTGCGTCCGCCGACGGCGCCAAGGGCCAGGTCTACTACCTCAACTTCAAGCCTGAGATCGCCGACAAGTACGCCGCCATCGCGCAGGAGTACACCCAGAAGACCGGCGTGCCGGTCAAGGTGGTCACCGCCGCGGCAGGCACCTACGAACAGACCCTGCGCTCGGAGATCGCCAAGTCCGACGCGCCGACCATCTTCCAGATCAACGGCCCGGTGGGCTACCAGAACTGGAAGGACTACACCGCCGACCTGAAGGACTCCGAGCTCTACAAGGCGCTGTCCGACAAGTCCCTGGCGATCAGCGACCCGGGCGGCAGCGTGTACGGCATCCCGTACGTGGTGGAGGGCTACGGCATCATCTACAACGACGCGATCATGAAGGCCTACTTCGCGCTGCCCGACAAGGCGTCGTCGCTGTCGTCCGCCGCCGACATCAAGTCCTTCGCCGACCTCAAGACTGTCGCCGAGGACATGCAGGCCAAGAAGGACAAGCTCGGCATCAAGGGCGCCTTCGCCTCGACCTCGCTGAAGAAGGGTGAGGACTGGCGCTGGCAGACCCACCTCGCCAACATCCCGCTCTACTACGAGTGGTCGACCAACAAGGTCGACCTGACCAAGGGCACCCCCGACTCGATCACCTTCCAGTTCGCCCCGCAGTACCAGGCGATCATGGACCTCTACATGAACAACTCGACGGTCGACAAGGGCCTGCTGGGCGCCAAGTCGGTGTCGGACTCCATGGCCGAGTTCGCGCTCGGCCAGGCGGCCATGGTGCAGAACGGCAACTGGGCCTGGAGCCAGGTCGCCGACGTCAAGGGCAACAAGGTGCAGGAGGCCGACATCAAGTTCATGCCGATCTACATCGGGGCGCCCGACGAAGCCAAGCAGGGCCTCGCCATCGGCACCGAGAACTTCTTCTCCATCAACTCCAAGGCCAAGCCCGAGGACCAGAAGGCGTCGCTCGACTTCCTGTACTGGCTCTACAGCTCGCCCGAGGGCAAGAAGCACGTCGTCGACGACCTCGGCTTCATCGCCCCGTTCAGCACCTTCTCGGCCACCGAGGTCCCGTCCGACCCGCTGGGCAGGCAGGTGAAGGAATGGTCTGCCAGGACTGACATCCAGAACGTCCCGTGGAACTTCTCGGTCATGCCGAACCAGACCTGGAAGGACGACCTGGGCGCCGCCCTGCTCGCCTACTCGCAGGGCAAGGAGGACTGGTCCAAGGTGACCTCCGACGCCGTCGCCGACTGGGCGACCCAGGCCGCGGCGGCGAAGTCCGGCCAGTAATCCTTGGCAGGTGGCCCGGTCGCCGAGCGCGGCCGGGCCACCCGGCGGAGAAAGGGCCTCCCCATGCACCTGTCACGCTTCTTCAAGAAGTGGTTCCCGCTGTTCGTGGGACCGACGCTGCTCGCCTTCCTGCTCGCCTTCGTCGTGCCGTTCGTGCTCGGCGTCGTCCTGTCGTTCTGCAAGTTCACGACCATCACCAACGCCAAGTGGATCGGGGTGGGCAACTACGTCCGCGCCTTCACCGAGACGGGGCAGGGCGGTGACGTCACCTTCGTCTCCGCGCTCTGGTTCACGCTGCGGTTCACGCTCGTCTCGATAGTGTCGGTGAACGTCCTCGCCTTCCTGCTGGCGCTCGCGCTCACCCAGGCGCTCAAGGGGACCAACTGGTTCCGCACCGTGTTCTTCATGCCCAACCTGATCGGCGGCATCGTCCTCGGCTGGATCTGGCAGCTCATCTTCAACGGCATCCTCGCCTCGTCGGGCCAGACGCTGGTCTCCGATCCCGCGTACGGCTTCTGGGGCCTCGTCGTCATGACGAACTGGCAGATGATCGGCTACATGATGGTGATCTACATCGCCGGACTGCAGAGCCTGCCGTCGGACGTCCTCGAAGCCGCGCAGATCGACGGCTCGGGCACCCTCAGCACCCTGTTCAGGATCAAGCTGCCGCTGGTGGTCCCGTCCATCACCATCTGCACGTTCCTCACCATGGCCAGCTCCTTCAAGCTGTTCGACCAGAACCTCGCGCTCACCAACGGCGCTCCCGGCACCCAGACGCAGATGCTCGCGCTCGACATCTTCAACACCTTCTACCGGGCCAGCGGCTACGAGGGAGTCGGGCAGGCGAAGGCAGTCGTCTTTTTCGTCATGGTGGGGCTGGTCGCCCTCGTCCAACTGCGGCTCAGCCGCGCCCGGGAGGTGGAGAGCTGATGACACGTCGCAACCGCACGATCTTCCGCGTCATCGGTGTCGTCTCGCTGGCGGCGCTGTCGATCATCTACCTCCTGCCGATCCTCATCGTGCTGATGAACTCGTTCAAGTCGAACATCTTCGTCACCAGTGAGCCGTTCACCCCGCCGTCGTCGGACACCTTCATCGGCCTGGCCAACTACGACACCGGCATCAACGAGATCGGCATCCTCAAGGCGGCCGGCTACTCGCTGTTCATCACTGTGTTCTCGGTGGCCGCCATCGTCTTCATCACGTCCATGGCCGCCTGGTTCATCACCCGCGTGAAGGCCTGGTACACGACGGTGCTCTACTTCGCCTTCGTGTTTTCGATGATCGTCCCGTTCCAGATGGTCATGTACTCGATGTCGAAGGTCGCCAACATGACCCACCTCGACAACCCCGTGGGCATCATCGTGCTCTATCTGGGCTTCGGGGCCGGGCTGTCCATCTTCATCTTCGCCGGGTTCGTCAAGAGCGTGCCGCTCGAACTGGAGGAGGCGGCAGTCATCGACGGGTGCAATCCGTGGCAGGTGTACTGGCACGTCATCTTCCCCGTGCTGCGTCCCGTGGCCGTCACGGTGGCGATCCTCAACACCATGTGGATCTGGAACGACTACCTGCTGCCGTACCTGACCATCGGCACCGACTACCGCACCATCCCGATCGCCGTCCAGTACCTGCAGGGCGGCTACGGGTCGGTCGACTGGGGTGCCATGATGGCGGTCCTCGTGTTGGCGATGCTGCCGATCATCGTGTTCTACCTGGCCGCGCAGCGCCACATCATCAAGGGCGTCACAGCGGGAGCCGTGAAGGGCTGAGGGCCTCACGTTGAGGTGAAGGGAGTTGCTGGTGGTCACCATCAGGGACATCGCCAGGGAGTCGGGCTACTCGGTCTCGACGGTCTCCCGCGTGATCGGCGGGCATCCCGACGTGAGCGCGACCGCCGCCGAGCGCATCCAGGAGGTCATCAAGCGACGACGCTTCTCGGTGAACCGCAATGCCCGCAACCTCAAGCGCGCCGAGAGCCGCACCGTCCTGATCGTCGTCAAGGGCGAGAAGAACATGCTGTTCGCCTCGATGCTCGAGCACGTCCAGACGGGGGTGACCGACGCCGGCTACACCACGGCGGTCCAGTACCTCGACGAGGACGCCGACGAGGTGGCTGCCGCCGAACGGCTGGCCGCCGAGCTGAAGCCGAGCGGGGCAGTGTTCCTCGGCGGCAACGCCGAGCACTTCGTCGCGGGGGCGCACCTCATCGGGGACCAGGTCCCGGCGGTCGTCCTGACCAACTCGACGGAGGTGGTCGGCAGGCCCGGGATCTCCAGCGTCACGACTGACGACCTCGAGGCGTCGCGGCTCGCCATCGACCACCTGCTCGACAACGGCCACCGCAGGATCGGCGTGATCGGCGGCAACCCTGACGTCTCGCTCACCAGCCAGCTCAGGCAGTCCGGCGCGCTGGCAGCCTTCACCGAACGGGGCGTCCCGTTCGACGTCGACGCGGCGTACGTCCCGACGCGGTTCTCGCTGGAGGACGGTCACGCCGCGGGAGAACTGTTGCTGCGGACGGTGCCGGGCCTGACGGCGATCTACGCCATGAGCGACATCATGGCGATCGGGGCGATGCGCGCCCTCGCCGACCACGGCCTGAAGGTGCCGCGCGACGTGTCACTCGTCGGCCACGACGGCATCTCGCTCACCGGGTACACGGTCCCCAAGATCACCACGGTGGGGCAGCCTCAGGCAGAGCTCGCGCGGCGCGGGCTCGACATCCTGGCGCGCCACATGAGCGGTGACCGCGAACCCGAGTACTGCAGGGTGGAGGTCTCGCTGATCGAGGGCGAATCTGTGCGCTCGCCCGACGACGACGAGCCCGAGGACGCCTCCCGCGCCGCCTGAGGCGGCTGCCGCTACTGCGGCGTCCGCAGCCAGTCGGGCAGGCGGAGGACCGAACGCGGGAAGTACCTGCGCAGCACCCCCGGGGTCACGCCACGGTTGGAGTGCAGCCCGCGGGCGATCCTCCTCGCCTGGGTGACGGGATCGGTGGCGAGCGCGGAGTCGGGGGCGAAGCGCGCCTGCTCGACGGCCAGGGCGAGCTCCTTCACGGCGCCGGCCTCGCTGGTGTGGACCAGGCCCGCGAGTTCTGCCGCCACCTGGCGCGGAGTGCCCGAGGGCCACGAGTGGCCCGCGTCGTACACCTCGTCGCGCACCTCGTCCCAAGCGTCCTCGGCGAGGTCGGCGGGGCCGCGAGCGCGGTGTGTCGAGAGTCTCCGCCAGCGGCGCCAGGAACGGACGCCGAGCGGGATGGTGGCGAGCGCCAGGGCCGCAGCGACACCCCCCAGGGTCCACGCGACGGTGACCAGCCAGGCGAAGCTCGCAGTGCGGGGCGACGAGGTCGGGTTCTCGGCGCCGGGATCCTCGGGCTGGCGCGTGCTGACGGGCGCCGACGGCTCCGGGACACCCGCCGAGGACGTCGGGGTGGGGACCGGGGCAGCGCCGGAGGCTCCCGTCGGGGTGGGGTCGAAAGCCACCCAGCCGAGGCCCTGCAGGTAGACCTCGGTCCACGCGTGCATCTGCCGCAACGACACGATGTAGCTGTCCCCATTCTTCTCGCCGGGCAGGAACCCGACGACCACCCGCGAGGGCACTCCCAGGGCACGGGCGAGGATCGCCATCGAGCCCGAGAACTGCTCGCAGTAGCCGGTGCGGCTGGTCAGCAGGAAGTCCGCGACGGTGTCGAGCGTCGACCCGGGGACGGCGCCCAGGGAATAGGTGAAGGCGCTGGAGTGGAACCACCTCGTGAGCCGCTGCATGCGCTCCCCGTCGGTGGTGGCGCCTTCGGTCACCTCCCGGGCGAGGTCGCGCAGCCGGGGGTCGAGCCCGTCGGGGAGTTGCAGGGTCAGCCCCGCGTCCGCCGGGTCGCCGGCGTCGGCCGCGGCCACCTGGTCCTGCGACGGCTGGAAGTCGTAGACGGTCGCCGAGTAGCGGAGTCCCCGGGTGGCGAGCTGCCGGTTGTCGCCCAGCGCCACCACCGACAGCGTCCGCGGGTCGTAGCGCCAGTCGCCGGGAGCGTTCCAGGCCTGCGGCACCCACGGCACGGGCAGCCACTCGCTGCCGAAGTCCTCCACGTGGACGGTGATCTCGGACGTGGGGGAGTCGGTGACGGCCGCCTCGGGGATGACGGCGGGGCCCGGCATGAGGTCGGTGGGGACGAGGTGGAAGCCGCCCGCGTCGAACTCCGACAGCGCCGTCAGCCGCAGGTAGCGGCCGTGGCCGTCCTCGGTCTGGTAGGTGATGACCGTCCGGTTGCTGTTGGCCCGGATGTTGCGGACGAGGTCCTGGCTCGGGTCTCCCAGCAGGATCGCTCCCGGGCCGCCCCCGGCGTCGATCCAGGCGGTGCCGCGCTCGGGGAGGGTGGTGGCGACGAAGCCGGTGCCCAGCCACGCGAGCAGGCCGGCGCCGACCGCCGTCAGGGCGATGCTCCGTCCGAGCCCGCGGGTGCCAGCGGGGACGTCGGTCCGGGAGGCCTGCGCGCCGTAGGCGCCGGTGCCGAGGACCACTACATAACCGATCGCCACCAGGGCGAACAGCGCGGGCGAGGTCTCGTCGGGCAGCACGAGAGCGGGGACCAGGTAGGTGACCACCAGCGGCGGGAAACTCCAGCCCGGACGTTCCAGGCCCACCGCGACGGCCTCGGCGATCAGGTAGAGCAGCCAGAGTACGAACGAGGTGGTGAGGGTGAAGCCGTCGTGGGGATCCATCGGAGCCCAGCTCTCCCTCACGTACGCGAACGTGTCGCCGAGGATCTCCGGGATGTTCTCGATCCCGACGCCGACGAGCAGCACCAGCCCAGGGATCAGGACCGACAGGCGGACGGCGAGGGCGGGGAGCCTGAGGTGCCGCGCGATGACGGCGATGACGGCGCTCGCGCCCGCCAGCGCCGCGGTGAGCCCGATGTACGCCCTGTCGAGCGTCAGCGGTGTCAGGCACCAGGACGACAACACGACCGCCACCAGGACGGCGAACGTCAGCCTGTCGGCGGCCCTCACAGCCCCGACTCCTCGCTCAGCCAGCTCCACGCCTCGGCCACGGGCGTCCCGAGCGGGACCCTGATGCAGCGCCAGCCCGACGCCTCCAGCAGGTTCGCAGCCCCCTCGACGCGGGCGTCCAGGCGATCCGCCAGCCGACGCGAACCCTGCACGGTCCTGCCGCCGACGCGATGCTGCCCACCGGAACGGTCGAGCACGAGGGCCCAACAGTTGCGGTGCTCGCGTCGCGCGTCGGCGAGGGTGGCGGCGTCCACGTCGTCAAGTCTGCCCAGCAGGGCAATGAGCAACTGGCCGCGGACGCCCGTCGGGGCGGACGACATCGCCTGCGACAGCGTCCCCGTCGTGGTGAGGTCGACTCCCGCCAGCCTGCGCAGCAACCCGCGGGCGCCGAGTTGGGCGCGTTCGGCGGGGTCGTCGCCGCGGGCGTCGGTGGGCGTCACCGCCACCGAGAAGCCGTTGCCGAGCAGGTGGATCGAGATGGACGCCGCCGCCGACACCAGCCACTCGAAGCGCTGTTCGGGCAGGTCGCGGGAGAAGGCGAGGGCGCGGTTGTCGAGCAGGATCACGGCGCTCGGGTCCCACGCGCGCTCCTCACGCCTGACCATGAGCTCGCCGATCCTGGCGGTGGAACGCCAGTGGATCCGCCGGACGTCGTCGCCCGGCTGGTACTCCCTCACGAGCACGTCGTCGGACCCCACGAGGCTGGTCTTCAACAGCGTCGAGTCGGTCGAGGTGCCCACCCCGGACGCGTTGCGCAGCGGAGTCAGCGGCTCGGTGAGGGGGAGGGCGAGGATCTCAGCGGTGCCGGGCAGCACCCGGCTGGCCCGAGCGAGGCCGAGGCCGTCGGAGATCGTCCGGCGCAGCGGGCCGAGCGTGTGGCGGCCGCGCCAGCCGGGGGTGAGCCGGTGCTCCATCCTGTGGGTGGTCGAACTGCCGAAGCTGAGCGGGAAGGTCTCGACAGACCTGCCGGCGAGGGCCGGTGACTTGTCGTCGGAGTACTCGACGACGGCGCCGAGCGCGAGGCCGGGGGAGTCGACCCGCAGCCGGTTCAGCACCAGTTCCCCCGTCGTCACCTCCAGCGGGGTGACAGTTCTGGTCAGTTCGGGACGTCCCGACCCCACGGCGACGAAGACCCAGCTCGCGGGCGGCAACAGCAGCAGGAAGAGGCCCGGCCAGAACAGGTCGCGCTGCCCGCCCAGCCACGCGGCCACGCACCACGCCAGCCCGGCCGCCAGCATCACCCAGCCGCGCAGGGTCAGGCCCGGCGCCCCTGCCAGGCGGGTGGTGCGCAACAAGCGACGGAGCCGGCGCACCTGGTCATCCTCGGCGTTGCGGGAGCGCCACCTCGGCGACGGCCTTCGCTATCACGTCGGCGACGCTGCGCCTTCCCAACTGGGCCTCGTGGCTCAGCAGGATGCGGTGGGCGAGGGTGGGGAGCGCCAGTGACTGGATGTCGTCGGGGGTGACGTAGTTGCGTCCGTCGATGGCCGCCTGGGCGCGCGCGGCACGCATCAACTGCAGGCTCGCGCGCGGCGAGGCGCCGAGCCTCACGTCGCCGCCGCCGCGGGTGTGAGCGACGATCGAGACCAGGTAGTCCTTCACCGCCCGGTGGACGAAGACCCGCCGGACTGTGGCGATGCAGGAGTTGACGGTGTCGGCGTCGGTCACGGGGTGCAGCGACTCGAGGGGCTCCGCCTCCCCGTGGTGGTCGAGCATCGCTGCCTCGGCCTGCGCGCTGGGGTACCCCATGTCGAGCCGGAGCCCGAACCTGTCGCGCTGGGCCTCGGGGAGCGGGTAGGTCCCCTCCATCTCGATGGGGTTCTGGGTGGCCACAACGACGAACGGACGCGGGAGCGGATGGGTGGTGCCGTCGACAGTCACCCTGCGTTCCTCCATGGCCTCCAGCAGGGCCGACTGTGTCTTGGGTGAGGCGCGGTTGATCTCGTCGGCGATGACGACGTGGGCGAACACTCCACCCGGCTTGAACTCGAAGTCGCGGGAGTGCTGGTTGAAGACCGACACCCCCGTGATGTCGCTCGGCAGCAGGTCGGGGGTGAACTGGATGCGGCTGGAGGTGGCGTCGATCGAGCGGGCGAGGGCCCGGGCGAGCATGGTCTTGCCGACCCCTGGCACGTCCTCGATCAGCAGGTGCGCCTCGGCGAACAACGCCGTGATGGCCAGCTTGATCGCGTCGTCCTTGCCGTCGATCACGTGCCCCACCGCGTTGTGGATGGCGCGCGCCGTGTCCTGAACCGCCTGGATGTCCGCCGGAGTTGCGACCTCCACGGCTTCCCCCTCTCGTCCCCAACCGCCCGTCGTTGCGCTTGGCCACAACAGTACGTGACCGCCCACGGTCCCGCGCGAGAAGGAAAGTGGAGCGAATCCTTGTACTGGGTGGAGGGTTGTGGAGTATGGTGGTGGAAAGTGGAGCCACGGAGAGAGGGAGGCCATGTTTCTCGGCACCTTCACTCCCAAGCTCGACGACAAGGGACGGTTCTTCCTGCCTGCGAAGTTCCGCGAACAGCTCAGCAAGGGGCTCGTGATCACCCGCGCACAGGACAGGTGCCTCGCGATCTACGAGCCGGAGCGGTTCGTCGAGGAGGTTCAGAAGACGGCGACGGGCCCTTCCACCATCCAGGCGGTCCGGGCGTACCAGCGCATGGTCTCCTCGGGCGCCACCGACGATGTGCCAGACAGCCAGGGTCGCGTGACCATCCCACAGTCGCTGCGGGACTACGCGGGCCTGACCAAAGAGATAGTCGTGATCGGGGCCTACAACCGCCTCGAGGTGTGGGACGCGGCGACCTGGGCGAAGTACTCGGCCGATCAGGAGGAGGCCTTCGCCTCACTCGACGGCGAGATCTTCCCGGCAGGGTGACCTGCCAACGCTTCACCGGCTCGCGCGGTGCGGCTCCAACCCGAAGCGCGTTCCCTGGCGCACCTTCCCCGGTGCCAGGTGACACCTTCGGATTGGATCCACGGCGCACGAGCCGGATCTGGCCGGTAGAGGAGGGTCGAGATGACGGGTCAGGCTGCAGAACCCAGCCACGTCCCTGTGATGCGCGACCGCATCGTCGAACTCCTCGCTCCGGCGCTGCAGGACGCCGACTCCGTCTACCTCGACTGCACGCTCGGCCTGGGCGGGCACGCGTCGGCGATCCTCGACGCCTGCCCGAACGCGCGCCTCATCGGGATCGACAGGGACGCGGCGGCCCTCGACGTGGCGAAGCGGCGACTCGCGCGCTTCGGTGAGCGGGTCAGGCTCTACCAGGCGATCTACCACGAACTCGACGAGGTGCTGGACGAGGACGAGACCTCGGCGGTGCAGGCGATCTGCATGGACCTCGGATTGTCGTCGCTGCAGATCGACGCCAGGGACAGGGGCTTCGCCTACGCCAGCGACGCGCCGCTCGACATGCGCATGGACCAGACGCAGGCGGTGACGGCCGCCACCGTCGTCAACACCACCGCACCCGGCGAACTCGTCAGGATCCTCAGGGTCTACGGCGACGAGAAGTTCGCCGACAGGATCGTCCGGCGGATCGTCGACGCCAGGGCGAAGGCGCCGCTGCGCACGTCGGCCGAACTCGTCGCGCTGATCGACGCGGCCGTCCCGATGGCCGCCCGCACCCGTTCCGGCCACCCCGCCAAGCGCACCTTCCAGGCCCTGCGGATCGCCGTCAACGGCGAACTCGACTCCCTCGCCACGGCGTTGCCGGCGGCCCTCGACGCGCTGGCGCCGGGCGGCAGGCTGGCCATCCTCGCCTACCACTCGGGCGAGGACAGGCTCGTCAAGCACGCCTTCGCCGAGGCGAGCACCGACAACGTGCCGCCCGGCGTGCCCGACGTCCCCGACGCCCTCAAGGCGAGGTTCGCCCTGCTCACCCGCGGGGCCGAACGTCCGACTCCTTCCGAGACCGCCCTCAACCCCCGGGCCGCCTCCGCACGGCTGCGGGCCATCGCACGCAAGGAGGCCGCATGACAGCGTTGCTCGCCCCTCGACAGCAGCCCGGCTGGGACCGGCCCGACCTCAAGCCGGTGCCCGGGCGGCGCCGTCAGCTCGGCATGCCGGGGTTCATCGCCGTCGTCGTCCTGATCCTCGGCGTGGGCATGGTGGGAGTCCTCGTCCTCACCACCATGCTGCAGGGCCAGGCGTTCGAGGTCGAGCGCAAGCAGGCAGAGGCAGCGGCGCTGTCGAACAGGGTGTCCGACCTGCAGGCCGAACTGGCGTCGGCGAGCTCCGTCCACAACCTCGGCGTGCTCGCCCAGCGCATCGGCATGAAGCCCAACCCGTACCCCGTGCAGTTGCGGCTGCCCGACGGCAAGGTGATCGGCAAGCCGACCGAGGTGATGGGCGGGGAGGTCCCCAGCGTGAGGTACGTCACCGAGGCGCAGGCCGCCGCCGAACTGCAGGCGAGGCACGCCGCCGAGGCCAGGAAGAAGGCCGAGGCCGACGCCAAGAAGAAGGCAGAGGCCGACGCGAAGGCGCAGAAGAAGGCCGAGGCCGAGGCGAAGAAGAACGCCGGGGCCGCGACCACAGCACCCACCACGACGACGAAGAAGCCGGCCGAGGGGGACCAGTGAGCAAGCCGCTCGATCGCTTCTTCTACGGCAAGGCGACGAGCGCCGGGGGCGCCAGGCCGGCCCGCAAGCCCAAGGCCGCCGAGGAGAGCCTGCTGTGGTCGGCGGACGGGCCCGTCGCGCCGCACCCCTCGTCGGCGACGAAGGCAAGGGGGAAGGCGAGCGCGCAGCCGAAGGCCCGCCGCAAGCCGACGGCACCCGCCTCCCGTCCGAGGAAGACCGCCGCCCCCAGGCCGTGGCGGCGGCTGCCGGTCGCCCCGTCGGCCAACCGGCTGCGGGTCATGCTCATCGCCGTGGCGGTCGTGTTCTCGCTCGCCGCGGGCAGGGCCGTCCAGGTGCAGGCGATCGACGCCGACGCCGTGGCAGCCGAGGCGGCGACCCAGATCACCGTCGCCCACACGCTGCCTGCCTTCCGCGGGGAGATCACCGACCGCAACGGGGAGGTGCTGGCCTTCACCGAGGCCACCGTCACCGTGGTGGCGGACCCCGAGATGATCCGCACCAACGGCAAGTTCGACGAGCCGATGACGAGCAGGGACACCGAGATCGCCGAGACGGCGCCGCAGAAGATCGCCGACCTGCTCGCCGAGCACGTCGGCGGCTCCGCGTCCGACTACCTGCCCAAGCTCACCAAGGCGGGCAGCAAGTACTCCATCGTGGCCAAGAACGTGTCGGCGGCCGCCTACAGCGACCTGAGCGCGGCCATGAGGGAAGCCGGCCTGATCGGCGTCTACCGGGAGAGCGCGCCCACTCGCAGGTACCCCAACGGCACCGTCGCCGCCAACATCGTGGGCTTCGTCAACGAGCAGGGCCAGGGGTCCGGCGGTCTCGAGCTCGCGCTCGACAAGACCCTCAAGGGCGTCGACGGCAAGGAGATCTACGAGACCTCCCCGAACGGCAAGATCCCGCTCGGCACCGACGTCCTGACCCCGGCCCGCAACGGCCAGAACTACCAGACCACGCTCGACCTCGGCCTGCAGTGGCAGGTCGAGCAGATCCTCGCCGACAGGGTGCGGAACGCCGAGGCGAACACCGGCATCGCGCTGGTCATGAACGTCAAGACGGGGGAGTTGCTCGCCCTGGCGAACTACCCGAGTTACGACCCCAACAACTACGGCGATTTCGACACGAAGGACCTCGGCAACCGGGCCGTCACCAACGTCTACACCCCCGGCAGCGTGCAGAAGACCCTCACCTTCGCCGCGCTGCTGGACGCCGGGCTGGTCAGCCCGACCGACGTCATGGAGGTGCCGGGCAGGATCAAGTCGGGCAACGACTGGGTGTCCGACGCCTGGACGCACGGCACCGAGGACTTCTACGCCCAGGGGGTGGTGGCGAAGTCGTCCAACGTCGGCGCGATCCTCTTCGCCCGCAAGATGAAGACCGCCGACCTGCAGCGCTACATCGCGTCCTTCGGCCTCGGCTCGAGGACGGGCATCGGCCTCCCCGGCGAGTCCGCGGGCATCCTGCCCGGCCCGGACATGCCCGGTTACTCGCGCGACGGCCTCGCCTTCGGCGGCAGCGCGGTGGCTGTCACGGCGGTCCAGGAGGCGGCGGCGGTCGCCGCGGTGACCAACGGCGGCATCTACCACCAGCCGCGCATCCTGAAGTCGACCACGGCGTCCGACGGCACGACCCAGGAGATCGCCGGGGCCGAACCCCGCCGCGTCATCTCCGCGGACGCCTCCCGGCAGGTCACGTCGATGATGGAAGCCATGGTCGTCAACAACCAGGCGGGCGTCTTCAAGGTGGACGGCTACCGCACCGGCGCCAAGACCGGCACCTCCCGCAAGCTCGACCCCAAGACCGGCGCCACCAAGGGCCTCGTGGTGTCGACGATCGGCGTGGCACCCGTCGAGGACCCGCAACTGCTCGTCTACGTCGTCGTCGACAACCCGCGGCGCGGGTCGTCGGGCCAGGCGGTGGCGGGGCCCGCCTACCAGGACATCATGCAACTCTCGCTCGCCCGCTATGGTGTGGCTCCGTCGAAGTCGAAGCCCCCGAAACTCCCTGTCGGCCCCTGAGAGGCAGGCCTGCGATGACCAACCAGCCAGCCGAACCCCGCCCCGCCAGGGCGGGGTCGCTGGCGTTGGGCGCCCTGTTCGACGCCGCGGCCGGCGTCGTCGTCACGGGCGTCACGCTCGACTCCCGCAGGGTCTCTCCGGGCGACCTCTACGTGGGGCTGCCGGGCCAGGCGACCCACGGCGCGAGGTTCGCTCCCGCTGCCGTCGCCGCCGGAGCAGCCGCGATCCTGACCGACGCCGCCGGGGCCGCCCTCGCCGGTGAGGCGGGCGTCCCCGTCGTCGTCGTCGACGACCCGCGGGCCGAGCTGGCGAGGGTGGCCGCCGAGATCTACGGCAGGCCCGGAGACCACCTGCTCATGCTCGGGGTCACGGGCACCACCGGCAAGACGAGCACCACCTACCTGCTGGAAGCCGGGCTGGCGGCGGCGGGTCTCGTGACCGGCGTCATCGGGACCATCGGGTTCAGGGTGGCCGGCGAGCCGCTGGCGGTCGCCCGTTCGACAGTCACCACCCCGGAGGCACCCGACCTGCAGGCGCTGCTCGCCGTGATGCGTGACCGTGGCGCCCAGGGCGTCGCCATGGAGGTCTCGTCCCACGCGCTGGCACTGCACAGGGTCGACTGCATCGCCTTCGACGTCGCGGGTTTCACCAACCTCGGACGCGACCACCTCGACTTCCATCACGACATGGAGTCCTACTTCGCGGCCAAGCAGCGGCTGTTCCTCGACGGCAGGGCCAGGCACGCCGTGGTCAACGTCGACGACCCGTGGGGCAGGAGGCTCGCGGACGCCGTCACCGCCGACGGCTCGGCGATCCTCCACACGACCGGGGCGACCGGCGACTACAGGATCCTCCGACAGCGGGCGGACGCCGGGGGCACCCGGGTGCTGCTCGCCACCCCGCGCGGCGAGCACGAGTTCGTCCTCGGGCTGCTGGGGGACTTCAACGTCAAGAACGCGCTGACCGCCGCCGCGATGCTGGATTGCGCGGGAGCCGACCTTGCCGCCGCGCTCACGGGCTTCGCCCGGGCCCAGGTGCCGGGACGCATGCAGCGGGTCTGGCTGGGCGACGACGCCCCGGGGGTGGTGGTCGACTTCGCCCACACGCCCGAGGCCGTGGCGGCGGCGCTGGCCGCCCTGCCCGAGGGTCGCGTCACGGCGGTCCTCGGCTGTGGCGGGGACAGGGACGTCGCCAAGCGCGAGCCGATGGGGGAGGCGGCCGCCCGCGCCGCCCAGGTCGTGGTGGTGACCGACGACAACCCCCGCAG
>JAEWIK010000170.1 GCA_023387135.1 Actinomycetes bacterium
AGCCGCCGCCCGCTTGCGCATCACGAACAGGGGATGCGAGAGCGAGTTGATGAGCACCGTGTCGCCTGCCAGGCCGTGGGAGTCGAGGAAGTGGCTGACGAAGTCGGCCAGCGTCGCGAAGGTCAGCAGGCCGCCGGACGAGCGCATGGTCACGATCCGGGACACGTGGTCGACCTCGATCCGCCACTCCCCCGGCCCCGCGTACACGGTCTGGTAAGGGACGCCGCCGGCATGGTGGGTGGTCGCGTACCGGTTGCCGTACCTGTCGTAGTGCTCGGTGCGTGCGACGGCGCCGTCGGGCAGCACCCACTCGACGCTGGCCACCTGCCTGAACGAACTGCCCTCGTAGACGATCCTGCCGATGACGTCGCCGCCACGTCGGATCTCGGCATGGGGTTCGCGTCCCTGCCGGATCTCCGACCACGGCGGGACCGGCACCTCGTTGAAGAACAGCGGACGGCCCGTCAGCTCCAGCCCCGTGTAGGTCACGAAGGGCGACAGCGCCCCGTCCGGCAACTCGCCGTCGTACTGGAGGACGACCGGCGTGACGGCGACTCCCGCCGTGGCGAGAGACGCCAGGAGTTCCCTCGTGGCGTCGTCGTACCTGGCGAACAGGGCTAGCACGGCTCCTCCAGTAGGCGCGCCCACAGTTCTCTGACGCTCGCGAGGCTGTACGACGCCGCCTTGCGCAGGCTCTGCGCCCGCAACTCGTCGAACGACGGCGACCCCACCACCTCGACGATCGCGTCCGCCATCGCCACCACGTCGGCCGGGGTGGCGGTGGACGGCACCAGCCGGCCGTTGACCCCCGACTCCACCAGTTCCCGGTTGCCGTAGTCGACGTCGAAGCCGACCACCGGCAGCCCCTCGGCGATCGCCTCCAGCAGCGAGAGCCCGAAGCCCTCCGAGGTGGACGCCGTGACGTAGGCACCGTACGAGCCGAGCAGCCCCTCCAGCGCCTGGTGGCCCAAGAGGCGGACGTGGCCCGCCGCGTCCTCCTCCTCGATCACTGCCAGCAACCTGTCGCGGTTCCCCTCGCCGTAGATGTCCAGCCGCAGGTCAGGCAGCGTCCTGCGCGCCAGGCTCACGGCCCGGACGAGCAGGTCGAGGTGCTTCTCGTCGGCCAACCGGCTGGCGGTCACCAGGGCGAACCTGTCGTACGGCGGCAGCACCGCCTGCGACGTGGCGAACCCGACGGGGATCCTCACCACGGCCGGTGCCGCATCCCCGTACTTGGCGGCGAGTTGCCGCTCCAGCACCTCCTGCTGGCGGCGGGTCGACACTATGACGCCGTCGACGAGGTCGGGCCTGGTGAAAACGTGCTCGTAGTGGTTGTTCCACAGCAACACGTCGTCGGCGGCCTGCGTGAGGTCGAAGTGCTCGGCGTGAACCACCGAGAACAGCCGATGGTCCCCCGCGGCCGGGTAGACGGCGTCGATCACGTCCAGCGCCCTGTCGACGATCACCACGTCGTCGGGCCTGGTGAACAACTGCCTGAAGACGAACTCGAAGAACCTCGCCCGCCCGTCGAGCACGACATCGCCCCGAAACGACGTGAGCCGGCGTCGTCCGTACCCGAGCGCGCCGTCATGCAGCGGCGACGCGGGGGTGATCACCGTCTGGGCTATCTCGTCGCCGGCGTAGGACTGTTCGGCGGCGACCCTGCCGTCGGCGGTGTAGAACACGCGCCGCGCCAGGCGTCCCCGAGTGAAGTGCTCGACGTTGTTCAGGGTCTCGTCGTAGTGCTCGCTGCGCACCACCCCGCCGCCTGCGACAGTCTCGACACCGGTGACGGCGCCGCCCGGGAGCGTCCTGATGCGGTAGCCGACGTCCGAGCCTTCCAGCGCGACCTCGACACGATCGCCGCGGACGACCGGGGCCGCGTGCGGTTGCCGCATGGACGAGAGGACGTCCTCCACCGTGACGGTGCACGGCAGCGTCGGACGACCCGCGACGAGGTTGTAGAGCCACAGCACCTGGTCCCTGCCGAAGCCGAGCCTGTCGGTGAAGACGCAGGGGTTGGTCGCCATGTAGTCGGTGAACACGTAGTAGTCGTCCACCCACTCGATGCCCGCGAAGGCCTGCCGCCTGTACCTCTGGGCGTACTCCACCCCGCTGGACGCCAGGCCGATCGCCTTGTTGAGGTTGTAGACCCGCACCGCAGGGCTCGTTCAGGCGAACTGGATGATGAGGCTGCCGTCGGGGTCGCGCTCGATGCGGCTGAGGCACAGCAGCCTGACGATGTCACGGTTGATGCGCTTCTTCATCTCCTCGAAGGCGACGTACGCCTCCCGGCGGTACTCGTACTCGACCTTGTGCTGGGCGAGGTTCCGGTCCTGGACGACGGTCTTCAGTTGCTCCAGGAAGTCGACCTGCTCGATCCAGGCCACGTCGATGGCCTTCAGGAAGACGATGTTCTGGAACCTGGTGGAGAGGTCCGGGTCGGCGAGGGTGTCGACCTTCTCCTGAACCGCCTGCGAGAACAGGGACGACAGGAACCGCCTGACCTGCAGGGTGTCGGCGGTGTCGAGAGTCTCGAAGCTCGCGGGCAGCCTGTAGCTCAGATTGTCGAAGACGTACCTCATCAGCGCGCCGCGGTCCTGCAACGAGTGCGCGGCCATCGCGTCGTCGAACACCCCTTCGGCGATCCCCCGCAGGTCGGCGAGGGTGACGGGCTCGCCGGTGAGGATCTGGTCGCGCACGTCATAGACGAGCCGGCGCTGCGTGGCCATGGCGATGTCGAAGTCCCTCGACAGCTTCCTGGCGCCGCTCGCGCTCTCCTCGCTGGCGAACTGGGCCCTGTCGAGGAGTCGCCTCATCGTCCGGGTGCCGCGACGCCGCTTGTGGAGGTTCTCCTGCTTGATCGAGCCGAACTTCACGAACAGGTCGTCCTCCATGCTCGAGTAGAAGCGGCTGCTGCCGGGATCGCCCTGGCGTCCGCTCCGTCCGCGCACCTGACCCTCCACGCGACGGTTCGGCAGCTTCTCGGCGGCGATGATCACGAGGCCACCCAGGGCCTTGGCGTCGGGCTCCAGCTTGATGTCCGTCCCGCGTCCGGCGATCAGGGTGGCGACGGTGATGGCTCCCACCCGACCGGCCTCGCGGACCATCGCCGCCTCCTTCGCCTCGCTGAGCGCGTTCAGCAGGTTGTGCTCGATGCCCCTGTCCAGCAGGTAGTGGGAGAACTTGATGGAACTCTTCACCGAACCGGTGGTGAGCAGGATCGGCCTGCCCGTCTGGCGCACCTCTTCGAGGTAGTCCAGGACCAGGCGCTCCTTCTCCTCCAGCGTGAGGACGACGACGTCGGGCTCGTCCACCCTGATGACAGGCTGGTGCGTGGGGATCTCGACCACCTGCGTCCCGTAGGTCTTGCGGAGTTCCTTCTCCGACCCCTTCGCGGTGCCGGTCATGCCGCCGAGGCTGTCGAACATGAGGAACAGGTTCTGGTAGGTCACCGACGCCATCGCCCGGTTCTCGGTGGTGATCTCCAGCCCCTCCCTGCCCTCGATGGCCTGGTGCAGGCCGCCCTGCAGCTTGTTGCCCTCGAGCAGCCTGCCGGTGACCGAGCTGAGCAGGACGAGGTTGCCTCCCATCACCATGTAGTCGCGCATCGGCTGGAAGTTCGTCCGGGCCCGCAACGCGAGGTTGACGTGCCGGTTGAGCTGGAAGAACTCGGGGTCGTAGAGGTCGTCGACGTGGAAGTACCTGGCGGCGGCGGCGATCCCGTCCGCCGTCAGGCAGACGACCCCGCTGCGCTCGTCGTAGTCGTACTCGACCCCCTCGCGCAGCGTCCCGACGAAGGCGCCCGCCAGCGGGTAGAGGTTCGACTGCACGCGGGGCGACCCGGAGATCACCAGCGGCATCTGGGCGAGGTCGAGCAGGATGGCGTCGGCCTCGTCGATCAGCACGTAGTGGAACGGACGGAGGTACTTCTCCTCGCTGCTCCCCGCGAGGTTCTCCAGCAGGTAGTCGAAGCCGATCTTGTCGCTGGTGGTGTAGACCACGTCGGAGGCGTAGATGTCCTTCTTCTCCTGCGTGGTGAAGTCGGGCATCCCCACGTCGGGGACGCCGACGGCCAGGCTCAGGCCCAGGAATTCGAAGACCGGGCCGAACTCGTCGGCGTCGCGGCGGGCGAGGTAGCCGTTGACGGTGACGAGGATGGCGCCTTCGCCGGTGAGCGCGTTCAGGTAGAGCGGCAGGGTGGCGGTGAGGCTCTTGCCCTCGCCGGTCTTCATGGCGGCGATGTTGCCCTGGTGCATGACGATGCCCGCGAGCACCTGGTTCTCGTAGGGGAATTTGCCCACCACGCGCAGGTCGGCCTCCCGTACGACGGCGAACGCCTCGGGCAGCAGGTCGTCCACGTGCTCGCCGGCCGCCAGCCGCTCCCTGAACTGGCGCGTCTTGTCGCGCAACTCGTCCTCCGACAGGCCGCGCAGCTGGTCCTGGAAGGAGTTCACCCGCTCTATCAGGCGCTGGTTCCTCGCGTCATCGGCCATCGTCGCTCACCTCCACCAGGGCGAACGAACCGAAGCGGAGCTCGTCGCAACCGCCGTTCAGCAGCCGGATCGTGTAGTGGTGGCACTCGGCGGGATACCTGAACCAGTACGTCGGCGGGTAGAGCACGTCGACCCCGATCAGGTCGTCGAACCTGTCGAAGTAGCGCACGTCGAAGAGGAGGCTGCCGGGCGGATCGGCCTCCACGGCCGGGTCCAGCCGGTAGGCCCGCCCGTGACGCAGCAGCGGCAGGGACGGGGCGCCGCGCACCGCCTGGTAGTCGGTGGACGAGTACCACTCCTGGATCGTCGTCCCGCTCGGCATGAGGTGGTTGACGAGCGTGACGGAACCCGTCGCCGCCAGGGTCAGGGCCGACCCGTACAGCGCCGCCGGGCTGTTGAGGCTCCCCCAGGTGACCGAGGCGATCCGTCTCTCAGGCATGCCGCGCCCCCTCGTACTCGTCGATCACCCTGCGGTACTGGTTGACGAACCAGGTGACGATCGACGCGCTGTCGTCGTTGTGGCGGCCCTGGTAGCCCCTGGCGATGACGGTCGTCGGCTTGCCGGTCTGCGAGTTGAGCAGCGTGTAGTAGGCCTCGCCGTCGTAGTCGTCCTGCTCCATGTACGACATCAGCACCTTCGTGTTCCCGAAGCCGGGATCGCCGTTCCAGCGCTCGATGAGCCGTCTCGTGAAGGCGTCCGCGCTGCCCGGTCCGCCGTCGGGCTCCGGCTTGTTCCAGAAGTTCACGATGTCGAAGATCGTGAAGAAGTCGCGCGGACGGACGAGCCTGCCGCGCTCGGCGACGTGGCCGAGGTCGATGATCGGCTTGCCGGCGATGATCGCGTGCGCGGAGAACTGGGAGCCGTAGTACAGCGCCCCGAACGAGCCCATGGACAGCCCGGAGAAGATGACGTCCTCCTCCCCCAGCCCGAGATAGGCGATGTGCTCGCCGATCACCTGCCGCAGCTTGCCTTCCAGCTCGTCGCTGCCGAGGTAGAACCTGCCTCCCTCCAGCCGCGGGTCGGTGATCAGCAGGAAGGGATGCCCGAGCCCCGCCATCATGTAGTAGCCCTCGAACCCATCGGCGGGCCGGTAGCCGGCGAAGTAGATGGTCAGCGGCGGCTTCAGGTTGCCGGGATGGAAGTAGTAGAAGAGTTCCTCGCGGCGGCTGTCGACGATCCTGCGCCCGCCCGGCAGGAAGTGCCCGGCGCCCAGCCGGGAGTGGCGGTAGTGGATCGGGCCGATCCTCACCAGGCCCTCGCCCCTGGCGAAGATCGAGCAGGACAGGTAGCCGCTGGTCGGGTGCGAGAAGACGACGGGCTCGGCCAGGTCGTCCTCGGAGTAGCTCTTCTGGTACGCGATGACGTCCGCGGTGCCGCTCTTGATGAGCTGGACGACGAAGCGCAGCTCGCAGCCCTCGTCCCTGGTGAACTCGGGCCACAACTCCAGCGGGCGCTCGTTCTCGTAGGGGATGTTCTCCTTCCACGCGACGAGTTGCCGGAAGTCGGGCGACGTGACAGTCGTGGCGAGGAAGGCGTTGCCCTCGAAGCTGGCGTCGCCCGCGTGGAAGGGCGACACCATCAGCTTGCGGATCTCCAGCTTCTGCCCGAACTGCCGCTCGAAGAACTTCCTGGGCAGTTCGGCGATGACTGTGCCGCGGTCTGTCAGGTCCCTGAACGCCGCCGCCTTGCGGGCAAAGAAGCCATCGAAGGAGCTGCCGAACGCCACCTTGAGGAAGCGGGCCACCACCAGCGTGTAGGGAGTGATGAGCTCCTCGACCGCCTCCAGGCGGTCGAGCGGGCACAGGGCGTCGACGATAGTGACGTCGGCGCGTCCGATGAGGTCGGCGTCGAAACCCGACTCCTCGTCGACGTGGACGAACACCCAGTCGACCCCGGCGGGAGGCCGCGACGAGGCCGACCAGTCGTCACGCCCGATCTGCAGGACGCGCATACTCCAACCCTTCCTTCATGAGCTCCCAGCGGCCCAGCACCTCCGGCGCGCTGAAGAGGTCTTCGAGGACCCTGCACTGGACGAGGGACTGGTTCCAGTGCTCGAGCCCGGCGAGGTAGTAGTCGAGGGCGACGGCGAGCTCGTCGTCATCCCCGATCACGTAGCCGTTGATCGGGTGCGTGCACAGTTCCTGCTCGTAGCGGTTGATCTGGGGGACGCCGGCGTCCACCGCCTCCGCCGCCAGCCGCCGGTTCACCCGCGCGCCGAGGTCGACGAGCACGCGCGCCTTCGCCATGGTCTGGATGAGGTCTGCCTCGCGGTTCACGAAGGTCAGCTGGATCTTCTCCTCCGGCTCCTCGGCGATGCCGACGTCCACGCTGAGGCGGGCGTTCTCGTCCTCGGCGGCGAACGCCAGGTCGAGGCGTTGATAGCCGGCGATGACGTGCCTGAGGCGCTGGAGGTGGTCGAGGTCGTGCTGCCTGAACGTACAGACGAGCAGGCGCGTGTGGTCGTCGTTCACGAGTTGGGGCGCCATGGTGGCGATGGCGGCGTCGAGTTCCTGCGTGGTGATGTCGTCGGCGAACAGGAAGATGGAGACTGTCGCCTCGTTGGCGCTCGCCCCGAAGGTCGGCTTACGCTCCAGCGGGTAGATCGACAGGACGGGGAGCCGCGCCCAGAGATCTGCCTGCTCGGGTGTGTCGGAACCCGTCGAGCGCCCGAAGTCCGAGAACACGGCGCTGGCCCGCCGCAGGAGCGCCGCCGGCACGGGGCCCGGCCGTCCCGCCGAACACGACAGGACGAGGGTCTGCTCGCCCAGCGCCTTCGTGACGAGGTCGTTGTGCTGCTCGGCCGGCGCCAGGACGACGGTGTCGGACGCCCCGTACCCCTGCAGGTAGAAGCCGAGCAGTTCGGCGATCAGGCTCTCCCAACCGTCGTACGACTGCCGCTGGAGGCGGTCGCCGACGTTCTGGACGACGTCGATCCTGCCCGAGGGGACGTCCTCGCTGACGATCACGTCACCGGCGGGCGAGAGGTAGTACTGGGTCAGCGGCCTCCCGTCCTCGTCGTGCATGAGGACGCTGGAGAGGAAGCCCCTGTCGTCGTAGAGGCGTTCCAGGGTGGGCATCCCGGAACCGAAGTACCTGATGGACCGCAGCGTCCCGTCCCGGGCCAGGTGGACGCGGGCGTACACCTCGCTCCCCTGCATCACAGTCACGAGGAACGGGTTGTAGAAGAAGCTGGCGTCGTCCGGCCAGTCGAGGTCGAGGAAGTCGAGTGGCCTGGTGTAGTCGTCGTCGACACCCTGCAGCCTGTCGAAGAACGACCAGTAGGGGACGTCGAAGATCCCCTGCCCGTGCAGGAAACGCCGCAGCGTGGGCGCGTAGTTGAGGACGACCAGGCCGACGTCCTCGCTCCCCTGCCTGAACAGCCTGACGCGGGTGACAGTGTCGTCGGCCTCGCCGGCCGACGCCTCGAACCGCAGGTTGCCGCCCGAGTACCAGGGACGGGTCTCGTTGTACCAGGCGGGGATGAAGTGGATCATGCCGTGCCGCCCCTGGCCGGACTGGTGAAGCTGAAGGAGTACTTCCTCCCGATCATGGTGTCGGCGACCTCCTCCTTGAGCATCCACACCAGGCCCAGCACGATGAGCAGCGTCCCGGGAGCCATCAGCACCCACTGCAGGTGGGGGAACCTCCCCATGAAATACAGCGGCAGGCCTGTGACGACCACGAGGAAGAGGCCGCTCAGCGCCGAGAGCCCCAGCACCTTGCCGCGGACGTACCGCCGGGTGTCGGGGCCGGGCGCCACCCTGTCGAAGTACTCACCTGCCTTCTGCATGCGTTCCGCGACCTGCTTGGGACCGACTGTGAACAGTCCGAAGAAGAGCGTGAGCCCGAACAGCAGCACCAGATAGACGGTGAACCCGACGGGACTGCTCAACCCCCAGACCGCCACGAACCGTTCCACGCCCCCGGACGCGCCCGGCACGACGGCGGCGATCGCGTGCGCGACGAACTGCGGGAGGACGAGGAGGGTCAGGGCGTACATGATGGGCGACGCGCCGGCCGGGTTGAGCTTGAGGGGCAGGTAGGACGTCCCCGTGTACCCGTTGTCGATCGCGACCTTGTTGACGTGCAGCCGCAGTTCGGAATTGCCCGTGGCGATCCCTGCCACCAGCACGCAGAGGCACGCGACGGCGACGACGGCCAGCGCGAGGAAGTCGTCGGGGTTCGCCATCGCCTCCGACAGCACTCCCACGTTGCCGACGACGCTGAAGACGATCTGGTACAGGATGAACATCGTGATGCCGCCCAGGCCCAGGTCCTCGTTCTTGTGCGCCAGCCAGGCCACCAGGATCGCTCCCGCGGTGAGGACCACCACGACCACCACCTGGGCGTTGACCTGTGCGGCGAGCGGACCCCACGGCAACGGATCGAGCTCGTAGCGTGCCGAGAGGCCTATCGCCTGCAGGATCGCGAGCACCACCATCACGGCGTTGCGCGCGCGAGTCACAGTTTCTTCGGGGATCTTGCGGTCCCGTGCCAGTTGGCCGATGAACAGGAAGCGCCACAGGATGGCGGCGCCCATCCACGGCCCCAGGCCCAACGCGAACAGCGACGACGAGAAGAACGCGCCACCGGTGACGATGCTCGCCGCGTTGAGCAGCCCGGAGTTGGGGCCCGAGGCCGCCGACGTCGCGTCGTGGACCAGCGGAACCGGGATGAGCCTGCCGACGACGAAACACACCAGGAAGAACGCTGTCCAGGCCAGCTTGATCCTCAGCGGCGCGAACTTGCCGTCCCGAATCTCTGCCACACCCAGTCCTTCCTCGACGCGCCTGCGCTACTTCCGGTTTCCGAAGATGTTGAGGGACGAGAGCAGCGACCCGATCCTCGACAGCCGTCCCGGCTGCGCGGGGAGCGTCGACTCGCTCTGCAGGTAGCTTTCCGCCGCCGACATGCTCTCGATGACGAACTCGCTGACCGACGACTCCCATTCGCTCGCCGTGAGAGTGCCGCTCACCGATTCGTAGATGACCGCGCTCTCCGACTCGCTGGACGACTCCGACCCCGAGCCGCTGCCCGACGCCGCCTCGCTGGCCGACGCGGATTCCGACCCTGCGGCCCCGGACGCGGATGCTCCGGTTTCGGGCCCACCGGCTGGTCCCGACCCACCGACCGGCACAGCCCCCGCGACAGGGGCGGACTCCGACCCGCCCGGCACCGCCGACCCACTCGCCGACCCCGACTCGCTCGCGGACGCCGATTCACTCGCCGACGTCGATTCCGAATCGCCAGTCGACCCCGACCCACTGGTGGACTCAGATTCGCTCATCGACGCGGACTCCGACTCGCTGGCAGAAGTCGATTCCGACTCACTCGTCGACAACGATCCAGACTCCGACTCACTCGTCGACAACGACCCAGACT
>JAEWIK010000270.1 GCA_023387135.1 Actinomycetes bacterium
CTCGATGGCGCAGCAGGCAAGGCCGAAGGTCGCCGGCCAGAAGGAGGCCTGCCGCATCCAGCCGAACACTCCCTCCAGCGTCGTCAGGAGCACGCCCTGGGGGATCTTGTCCTCAATACCGCCAACCATGGTTTCAGCCCTTCCTCAGTCCCATTCCAGGCCGCCACGCCGCCAGACGTAGACGTAGGCCACAAAGACCGTAGCCATGAAGAACAACATCTCCACAAGGGCGAACCATCCGAGCTGCCCGAAGGACACCGCCCACGGGTAGAGGAACACAGTCTCGATGTCGAACACGATGAAGAGCATCGCGACGATGTAGTACTTGATCGGGAACCGGCCGCCGCCCTCGGGCTGGGGGGTCGGATCGATGCCGCACTCGTAGGAGTCGTACTTGGCGCGGTTGTACCGCCGCGGGCCGAGGAACGAGCTCAGCGCGATGGACACCCCCAGGAACAGCGCCGCCAGCGCCATGATGCCGAGGATTGGAATGTAGGGGCTCATCGACGACCCAACCTTTCCTGCGTTCCTGTCCGGGCACTCATGCTGAGGGTGCCACCTTTGCCAGCGTGCTGATGACCTTGTCCATCCAATCACCATCGCGGGTGTCGTAGAGATGGGCGAGGAGCTTCATCGTGAACCGCATCAGCACGGGCCGCGGTAGACCGTATCTCGTACAGACGTGCATGACCTGCGGGTGGCCGATGAGGGAGACGAAGACCTGACCGAGCCTGAAGTACCCGCCCCACTCGTCCTTCAGACGCGAGACGTAGCCTTCGAGGGCCCGTTCCGCCGACGGTGTCCCCACGCCGCGGAAGTGGGCGTCGGTGATGGCGTCAGCCGCCATCTCGGCGGCCTCCATCGCGTACGCGATGCCCTCACCGTTGAAGGGGCTCACCATGCCGCCGGCGTCCCCGACCAGCAGCAGGCCGTCGCGGTACGCGGGCTGCCTGTTGAAGCTCATCGGGAGCGCAGCCGAGCCGACGGTGCCGATCTGGTTCTCGTCGGTGAAGCCCCACTCCTCGGGAGTGTTCGCGAGCCACGCCTTCAGCATCCCGCGGTAGTTGCCGCCGGCGGCGGTGGACGAGGAGCTCACCGTGCCGAGGCCGACGTTGCAGGTGCCGTCGCCCATGCCGAAGACCCAGCCGTAACCGGGCAGGAGGTTGGACTCACCGGGCTTGCCGTCCCACAGCTCCAGCCAGGACTCCATGTAGTCGTCGTCGCTGCGCGGGCTCGTGAAGTAGGTGCGGACGGCGACCCCCATGGGCCTGTCCTTGCGCTTCTCAAGCCCGACGGACAGCGCGAGCCGCGAGGAGTTGCCGTCGGCGGCGATCACGACCGGGGCCTCGAAACGCCTGCCGTCCTTCGCCGTGACGCCGGTGACCCTGCCCGTCCTCGAGGTGAGGGCGCCGGTGACGGTGGTGTTCTCGAACAAGTGCGCGCCGCCGGCCACCGCATGGTCGGCGAGGATCTTGTCGAAGTCGGCGCGTCCCTTGACCAGCCCGTAGGGCGGGAACTCGGCCAGTTCGGGCCAGCGCAACTCGAAGGGCTCCTTGCGTCCGCCGTAGACCCTGAGGCCCTTGTTGCGGATCCAGCCCTTCTCCTCGCTGGTGTCGATGCCGAGCCTGATCAACTGCTTGACGGCCCGCGGCGTCAGGCCGTCGCCGCACACCTTCTCGCGGGGGAACGCGCTCTTCTCGAGCAGGGCGACCGACAGGCCGCGTTCTGCGAGGTAGCGGGCCGCGGTGGAACCGGCTGGTCCTGCCCCCACGACAATGACGTCGAACTGGGTTTCGGACATGGGGAGCGGCTCCTGGCAACTACACAGCGTCGGGGACTTGGGACAGTCTACGGCCTCCTGACCCGTGGTTTCGCCCGCTATCCTTTGCCCTTGTGATTGAGCAGGCGCCCGCGGCTGCGTGGCGCGCCACCAGCATCGCGATAACGGACCCCGGTCCGCTGGACGGCTTCCTCCCCGTCACCGGCGCGCTCGCCTGGCTGCGGCGGGGGGACGGGCTGATCGGCATCGGTGAGGCCGCGCGGCTCGACGGCGCCACCGCGCTCGAAGCCGACGCGTGGTGGCGCGAGTTCTCCGCCGGCGTGGCGGTGGCACCGACCGAGGTGGAGGGGGCGGGACCGCTCGTCTTCGCCTCGTTCACCTTCGACCCCGACAACACAGCGTCCAGGTCGGTGATGATCGTCCCGCGACTGATCATCGGACGGCGGCGCGGCAGCGCGTGGCTGACCTGGCTCTCGGACGGCACCGACGAGCAGCCTTCGCTCGACGACCTCGTGGTGTGGGACGGCCGGGCCGGCGCCGACCGCCTCGCCGTGACGGTGACGGGCAGGAGCCTGGAGCGCGAGGCGTGGAAGCGCATCGTCGCGGAGGCTGTGAACCGCATCGAGACCAACGGGCTGGACAAGGTGGTGCTCGCGCGCTCGGTGACCCTGCGCGCCGAGACGGCGCTCGATCCTCGCCGGCTCGTCTCGGCGCTGGCCCGCCGCTACGAGACCTGCTGGACGTATGCCGTCGACGGGCTCGTCGGCGCCTCCCCGGAGATGCTGGTCCGGCTCGAGGGCGGCCTGGCGATGTCCAGGGTGCTGGCGGGCACGATCCGGCGCAACGGCGCCGAGGAACTCGACCTCAAGCTCGCGCACGGGCTGGCACGCTCCAGCAAGAACCTCATCGAGCACGAACTGGCCGTCGAGTCTGTCGCCGCCGCGCTGGCGCCGTTCTGCTCGGGCATGAACGTGCCCGACGCCCCGTACATCCTCGAACTGCCCAACGTCCTTCACCTCGCCTCGGACGTGACAGCCGTCGCCCACGGGGACGCGAGCGCGCTGCGCCTCGCTTCGGAGTTGCACCCCAGCGCCGCCGTCTGCGGCACCCCGACAGCGACCGCCCGCAGGGCGATCGCCGAGCTCGAACGGCTCGACAGGGGCCGCTACTCCGGCCCGGTGGGCTGGATGAACTCCCGCGGCGACGGCGAGTTCGCCATCGCCCTGCGCTGTGGCCTGCTCGACGCCGCCGACCCGCACAGCATCACCCTGTACGCCGGCTGCGGCATCGTCGAGGAGTCGGACCCCACCGAGGAGTACGCCGAGACCGAGGCCAAGCTCATCCCCATGCTGGAAGCCCTGGGAGTCCCCGTCCCCAACTGACCGCGTGGGCATTCCCCCTCCGACCGAATGGCTCCATAATGGCTCCATGCCCAACATTCAGATCAAGGACGTGCCGGAAGCGACGCACGCGGTGCTTCGGCAGCGAGCCCGCGCCGCGCATCAGTCGCTCCAGGAGTACCTGCTGGGCAAGTTGATCGAGGACACCTCCCAGCCGACCGTCGACGAAGTGCTCGCCAACGCCGGCGCCCGCGAAGGCGGCTCGCTGTCGCTCGCGGACGCAGCCAGCGCCTTGCGGTTCGAACGTGCTCGTCGTTGACGCCAGCGTCCTGGCCGTCGCACTCGTCGACGACGGGCCCGATGGCGACCTGGCCCGGTCACGCCTGCGAGGCGAGACACTCACGGCACCGGCGCTGGTCGACCTGGAAGTCGCTTCGGTCTGGCGGGGACTGGCACGTGCCGACCGGCTACCGGCAGAGCGCGCTGACGCTGCCGTCGACGACCTTCGAGCCCTCCCGCTCCGGCGGGTCGAGCACGCTCCACTCCTCCCCCGCTGCTGGGAACTGCGCCACAACCTGACGATCTATGACGCCGCCTACGTCGCCCTCGCGGAGGCCCTGCAGGTGACCTTGCTGACCGGCGACAACCGCCTCTCGAGGGCGGTCGGCCCCCGCTGCGCGATCGAGGTACTCACCCGGCATTAGGCCGGCGTGCTGCTGCTTGGTCAACGCCGCGCCGGTGGACGAATCGGGACGTGCCGGACATGTCACTGATGTAGGTTCCCGAGCGAAGGACCGCATCATGACCAACCCATCGACGCCTCTCGACGAACTCCTCGACGGCTCCTCGCCACCCGTCCACTGCGAGGCACTCGGCGTCAGGTCCGAACTCGCGGCGCTCGTCGATGCTCATGCCGAGCAGCAGCGCACAGCCGGATCGCGGCGGCGTCGTGGCCTCGTCGTCGCAGGCGGGGCCACCGCGCTGGTGCTCGCCGGTGGTGTGACGGGTGCGGCCGCCGCGCCGTTGCTGGCGCCCCTGCTGGGGATCATCACGATCGGCTCGAACACGGCTGCCGTCACCATCCCGGCGGACGTCATCCCGGGCCAGCGGAGTTGCGCGCTGGCATTCCAGCCACTCCCGCTGAACGACGCCGGTGAAGCCGGCGTCGACGAGGCGGCGCGGATCCTCGCCGCCATCGACCCGGCCACACTCGACCTCGCTCCGTACTTGAGGTTCCCTGACGAAGGCGTCGTGGAGTCCGAGGGGACTTCGATCGCAATCAGCGTGCCGGACCGCGAGGATGATGACTGGGTCGGTGAGATCGACGTCGATGTGGACGCCGAGGAGTCCTCGGACGAAGGCAAGTCGGATCCACTCTCACCGGCACAGAAACGCGACCGGGCGATCAACACGTGGGCCATCCAAGAGGCAGTGACAGTGCGCTACCTCCTGCAACTACAGGAGGCAGGGATCAGCGGCCTCGGATATGCGATCTCGACCAACTGCGGGGCCTCCCGGTGACACCGAGACAGGCGGACGGTCTACAGCAGCTCCTCAGGACGAACGCTGCGGACGTCCTGGCCTACCTGGAACGGCGGGTCACGCCTGCGTCCGACGCGGCCGACCTGCTCAGCGAGGTCATGCTGGTGGCCTGGCGACGCCGTACGCAGGTGCCGCGCGACGACCAGGAGGCCAGGATGTGGCTCTTCGGCGTCGCGCGCAGGACCTTGGCCAACCATGCCAGGGGCGCAATGCGGCGCGACAGGCTGGCCGCCAAGCTGCGTGCCGAGCTCGAACTGGCCGCCCGCTGCGACGAGACAGCGGGCGGCCAGGATGACTCCGCCGCAGAGGTGCGCGAGGCGATCGCGTCGCTGCCCCCGGACCTGGCAGAACTCGTTCGCCTGGTGCACTGGGACGGCTTCTCGCTCACCGAAGCCGCACTGCTCCTCGATCTCAACCCCTCCACCGCACGCGGCAGGTACCAGCGGGCTCGCGACCTGCTCGCCGACACCCTCCGTCCCACAACAGTGGAAGTGGGCGCCGTCAGCGCCAGGCGCCCCGCCACAGGACGCGGGTGACTGCCAGGACGTCGTCGAGCACCACCAGGTCGGCGCGCTTGCCGGGGGCGAGCCTTCCCACGTCGGTGAGGCCGAGGTAGTCGGCGGGGACCGACGTGGCGGCGCGGACGGCCTGGACGAGCGGGATGCCCGCCGCCACGACGTTGCGTACCGCCTTGTCCAGCGTGAGCGTCGAGCCCGCGATGGTGTTCGTGCCGGTCAGCAGCGCGATGCCGCCGCGGACCTCCACCGCCAGTTCTCCCAGCACGTAGTCACCGTCCGAGGAGGCGGCGGCGGCCATGGCGTCGGTCACCAGCGCCACCCGTCCGGGAGCCGTCGCCATCACCCAGGCGATCAGCTCGGGGCGCACGTGCACTCCGTCGGCCACGAGTTCGAGGGTGACCCGCGGGTCGTGCCACAGCGCCAGCACCGGGCCGGGAGCCCTGTGCTTGAGCCCCGGCATGGCGTTGAAGAGGTGCGTGGCTCCCCGCGCTCCGGCGTCCACCGCCGCGGCGGCCGTCTCGTAGTCGGCAGCCGTGTGACCGACCGCGGCCAGGCACCCCCGCTCGACCATGAGGGCTATCGCCTCCATGGCACCGGCGCGCTCGGGCGCGATGGTCGCCATCTTCACGGTGCCGCGGCCCGCGTCGAGCAGGTCCTCGACGTCGGCCGGCGTCGGGTCGCGCAACAACTGCGGCGGATGCGCCCCCTTGTACTCCATCGCCAGCCACGGGCCTTCGAGGTGGATGCCCGCGAGCTCCCCCGACTCCACCAGGCCGGCGAGCGTCGAGACCTGGCGGTGCAGGTCGGCGATCGCCCCGGTCACCAGCGACGCCACCTGGGTGGTGGTGCCGTGCGCCAGGTGGGCAGCGATGGCGGTGCGGGCGACGTCGGCGTCCTCCGTGACGAAGGACGCTCCCCCGCCGCCGTGGCCGTGGACGTCCACATAACCGGGGATGACCAGGCCGTCGAGGATCTCGTCGGGTGCGGACGGGGGCGCCCCCGCAC
>JAEWIK010000294.1 GCA_023387135.1 Actinomycetes bacterium
GGATGACAGTCGGTTCGCCGCCTTCGAGGACGGCGACGACGGAGTTGGTGGTGCCGAGGTCGATGCCGACTGCTCGAGCCATGGTTGTTACCTCCAAAGAGTCAGGGTTTCGCGGTTGAGCCTAGCACGCTCAATCGCAAGGTTGAGTACACCAGACTCAACTTGGGGACGGGTCAGGGTATTCCCCCCGTGGTGACGAAACCCCTCGCCGGGGCGGTCACGAAACTGCGCCGGTTCGCGTGAACCCCGCCGTCACGGAAGAATGACATCCATGGCAGGCGCGGTCGTCTTCGACATGGATGGAACCCTCACCGACAGCGAGGAGACGTGGGACATCGTCCGCCGCGGGCTCGCAGCCGCCGAGGGACTGCCGTGGCCCGACGGGTCCACCCAGGCGATGATGGGGATGTCGACCCAGGAGTGGGCCGCCCACCTCGTGGAGGTCGTGGGAATCTCCGGCACCCCCGAGGAGGTCGCCCAGCGCACCATCGACGGCATGAAGGCGGCCTACCACCGTGGCATCCAGTTGCTCCCGGGCGCCCTCGACGTGATCGACCGCCTCGGCGCGCACTGGCGCCTGGGGCTCGCCAGCTCGTCCCCCCGCGTCCTCATCGAGGCGGGGCTGGAGGCGATGGGCGCCACCGACAGGTTCGCCGTCACCCTCTCCACCGAAGAGCTCAACGCCGGCAAGCCGGCCCCCGACGTCTACCTGGAGGCGGCCCTCCGGCTGGGCGTCGAGCCCCGGTTCGCCGTCGCGGTCGAGGACGCCCCGAACGGCATCAAGTCGGCCCATGCGGCGGGCCTGTCGGTCATCGCCGTTCCCCCTCACTTCCACCCGCCCTCGGCAGACGTTCTCGAGCTCGCCGACGTGGTGGTCGATTCACTGGACGACATCTCCGTCGACCTGGTCAAGAACCTCATCGAAAGGCGTTGAGAAGACACATGCTGCGTACTGCGCTGCTGCGAGCCGCCCGGAGCGACTGGCTCCGGAAGGTGGTGTCGGCGGCCCCACCCACCAGAGCCGTCGTGGCCCGCTTCATCGCGGGCGACACCATCGCCGAGGGACTGGAGGCGACGAAGGCACTGGCCAAGGACGGCCTGTACGCCACCATCGACGTGCTCGGCGAGGACACCACAGATCCGGCGCAGGCGGAGCGGGCGACGGCGTCCTACCTCGAGCTGCTCGCCGCCATCCCGGCGGCCGGGCTCGTCGGCGCGGTCGACGTCTCGCTCAAGCTCACCTCGCTGGGGTCGGGTCTCACGGGCGGCACCGAACTCGCCTACCGCAACGCCCGCAGGATCTGCGAGGCGGCGGCGGAGGTGGGCGCCACCGTCACCATCGACGCCGAGGACCACACGACCACCGATCGCATGCAGGGGATCGTCGAGCAGTTGCGCACGGAGTTCCCCGGTGTGGGGCTCGTGCTGCAGGCGATGCTGCACAGGACCCAGCAGGACGCGAAGAAGTTCTCCGGCCCCGGCACGCGCGTGCGGCTCTGCAAGGGCGCCTACGACGAGCCCGCCGAGGTCGCGCTGCGCGATCGTGCCGAGGTGAGTGCCGCGTACGTCTCGGCGGCCCGCACGCTCTTCAAGGGCCAGGGCTACCCGATGATCGCCTCCCACGACCCCGAGATCATCTCCGCGTGCGAGGTGCTGGCGGCGGAGACCGGACGCGACCCGGGCGACTACGAGTTCCAGATGCTGTACGGGATCCGCACCGACGAGCAGCGCCGGCTCGCGGCGGCGGGTCACCGCGTCCGCGTGTACGTCCCCTGCGGCACCGACTGGTGGGGCTACTTCGTCCGTCGGCTCGCGGAGCGCCCGGCCAACCTCACGTTCTTCCTGCGTGCGCTGGTGGGCCGCTGACGGGTCAGGAGACCGACGCGGCCCGGTCCAGGCCGGCCGTCAGGTCCGCCAGCAGGTCGCGGGCGTCCTCGATGCCGACGCTGAGTCGCAGCAGGCCATCGGTGATGCCCGCGGCGGCAAGGGCCTCGGGCGACATCGCCGCGTGCGTCATCGTCGCTGTGTGCGACACGAGCGACTCGACCCCACCGAGGGATTCCGCGAGGCAGAAGTGGTGGAGGCCGTCCACAAACCTTGCCACTGCCGCGGCGTCGTCGAGTTCGAAGGTGACTATCGCGCCGTAACCGGACTGCTGGCGTCCCGCGAGTTCGTGGCCCGGGTGCTCGGGCAGCCCCGGGTAGTGCACGGCGCGGACGGCGGGGTGCGACAGCAGCAGCCCGACGACCGCAGCGGCGTTCGCCTGCGCGGCGGCGACGCGGACGTGCAGCGTCCGCAGGCCGCGCAGCGTCAGGTAGGAGTCGAACGCGCCGCCCGTGACGCCGAGGCAGTTGGCCCACCAGGCCAACTCGGTGTGGTGCGGCTGTGTGGCCGCCACGATCGCCCCGCCCACGACATCGCTGTGGCCGTTGAGGTACTTCGTCGTCGAGTGGACGACGATGTCGGCGCCGTGGTCGAGCGGACGCTGGACGGCAGGGCTCAGGAAGGTGTTGTCGGCCACGACGAGGGCGCCGACGGCGTGGGCGGAGTCAGCGACCGCGCGGAGGTCGGTGATCCGCAGCAGGGGGTTCGACGGCGTCTCCACCCAGACCATCGCGGTCCCCGGCCTGACTGCCTCGGTCACCACCGTCGGGTCGCTGAGGTCGACGAGGTCGAGGTCGAGCACGCCGCGCCGCGCGAGCGCGTCGAACAGCCGCCAGGTGCCGCCGTAGCAGTCGACCGGGGCCACCAGCCGTCCGCCGAGCGGGACCAGCGCCTGCACGACGGTGGAGATCGCCCCCATGCCGGACGCCGTCACCACCCCTCCGAAGCCGCCCTCGAGGTCGGCCACGGCGTCGGCGAGCAGCGAGCGGGTGGGATTGCCCGAGCGGCTGTAGTCGTACTCCCGCCGCTGGTCGTAGCCCTCGAACGAGAAGGTCGAGGACAGGTAGAGCGGCGGCACCACCGCTCCGTAGGCTGCGTCGGTGTTGACCCCGGCGCGAACGGCACGGGTCGCCGGTGTGGGCTCCGTCATGGTTGCCGACCCTACAGGGACCACCCGCGGGGCGAACCCCCGGACCATGCCGGACGAGGGGTTTTGCCGACCGCGCGGGTGGGAGTATTCCTCGCCACGCGCGCCCCGAAGCCTTCCGCCTCACGGCGGCCGCGGGTAGCTTCGGTCCATGAAGATCGCAGACGTCGTCCGGACCAAGGGCACAGCGGTTGTCACCATCGCGCCCGGGGCCACAGTGAAGCAACTGATCGACTCGCTCGCCGAGCACAACATCGGCGCGATAGTCGTGAGCAGCGACGGTCACCACATCGACGGCATCGTCAGCGAGCGGGACGTCGTCAGGCGCTTGGCGAGCATGGGGCCCTCGGTCCTGGAGGCGACCGTCGAGCAGATCATGACCGCCGAGGTGAAGACCGCCACCCTCGACGACCCGCTCGAGGACACCGCCGCCACGATGACGTACGCGAGGATCAGGCACCTTCCGGTCGTCGCGGAAGGCGAGTTGCGGGCGCTGGTGTCCATCGGGGACGTCGTCAAGTTCCGCATCGAGCAGTTGACGGACGAGCGCAACCAGCTCATCGACTACCTGCACGCCTGATGCCGGAGGAGGTGTCCAGGGCCGTCGCCGCGCTGCAGGCCCTGGGAGTCCCCCATGTCGCACGCCAGTACCCGCGGGCGAACTCGCTGGCCGAGGCCGCCGAGCTGCGAGGGCTGACGCCCGCCGACATCGTGAAGTCGATGGTCGTCCGCAGGGGCGAGGACGACTACCTGTTCGTCCTGGTGGGTGGCGACCGTGAGATCTCCTGGCCCAAGCTGAGGGCGCTGCTCGGCGTCAACCGGCTCTCCATGCCCAGCGCCGAGGTCGCCCTCCAGGTGACCGGCTATCCCCGCGGCACCATCACCCCCTTCGGTTCGACCACCGCCTGGCCCGTCATCGTGGACGCCGACATCCCCGGCCGCCGCATCTCCATGGGCGGAGGCTCCCACGGCCTCGCGATCTCCCTGCAGGCCGATGACCTCATAGCCGCCCTCGACGCCACCGTCGCCGACATCTCCGACGCCCCCGCCCAGAGCTAGCCCGCCGGCGTCAGTTGTCGGTGGAGTCGCCCCACCTGCCGGGCAGGCGACGATCCGCGGCTGCACCGAGCCTGTCGCGCCCGGTGTCCACAGGGCCCGGCTGGGGAGGGAGGCGCTGGCTTATCCTTGACGCAAGCTCATGGACGAGGTCGGGAGCCCGACGATGCAACAGGTCAACATCCATCAGGCGAGGACGCAGTTGTCGGCCCTGCTGGAGCAGGTGCGGGCCGGAGAGAGCTTCGTGATCGCCAAGGCCGGGAAGCCAGTGGCGGTCGTGTCTCCTTACCCGGCGCGTGCCGTCGGAGAGCGCATCGGTTTCCTGGCCGGCCAGATCCTCGTCCCTGACGACTTCGACGACCTGGGGCGCGACGAGATCGCCCTCATGTTCGGCAAAGCACCGTGAGGCTGCTGCTCGACACTCATCTGCTGCTGTGGGCGGCTGCCGGCACTCTTCCCCCGGAACTGGCGCGCCACGTCGCAGATGAGGACAACGACCTCAGTTTCAGCCCTGCCAGCATCTGGGAGATCGTCATCAAGAAGGGCCTCGGGCGCCCGGACTTCACCGTCGATCCGGCACGGCTCCATCACGGGTTGATCGCGAGCGGATACCTCGAGGTACCGATCACAGGTCGCGCGACCTTGCATGTCGCGACCCTGCCCGCCCTCCACAAGGACCCGTTTGACAGGCTGCTGGTGGCGCAGGCGATCGAGGAAGGATTGACGCTGCTGACTGCCGATCGTTCGCTCGCCGGCTACCCGGGCCGGGTCACGTGCATCCCCGCGTCCGCATCAGATCCGGGGGATGCGAGGGCCTGACCTCCGTCGGCGTGCGATCGAGGGCGGCGCCGGCGACCGAAGGCGTCAGTTGTCCCTGGAGTGGCCTAGCAAGGGGGGCTCGCTGGACCAGGGGAAGGAGATCCACTCGTCGGTGCGCTTCCAGACGTAGTCGCACTTCACCACGGACTGGGACTTCTCGTACAGGACGGCGGTACGGGTCTCCGCGACGTGCTGGGCGCAGAAGTCGCGCACCATGCGCAGGGTCTCGCCGGTGTCGGCGACGTCGTCGATGATGAGCACGCGCTGGCCGGACAGGTGAACCGAGGCGGGGACCGGCGGCAGCAGCACCGGCATCGGGAGCCGCTCCTCCACGCCGGTGTAGAACTCGACGTTGATGATGTGCAGGTTCTTGATACCCATCGCGTAGCTCATCGTGCCTGCCGGCAGCAGGCCGCCGCGCGTGATCGAGAGGATGAGGTCGGGGATGTAGCCGGAGTCGACCACCTGCTTGGCGAGTTCGCGGGCCGCCACCCCGAAGTTCTCCCAGGTGAGAACCTCACGCACTGTCGTCATTGCCCCATCCTGCCAGCATCTCGACCCCTCCGATGACCGCCCTACTAGCACGGCGACCCGCAAGGCGACGGCCGCGAGCCGGGGCGGACGGCGGCCGTCGACACTAGGCTGACGGGATGCACCGCGCGATCATCACAGTCGACGGCAGGGTTCAGGGAGTCGGCTTCCGCTGGTGGGCAGCCGACCAGGCGCGACAGTTGCGGCTGGCGGGACACGTCCGCAATCTCGACGACGGGACAGTGCAACTCCTGGTGCAGGGCGACATGGAGAACATCGCCGCCATGATCAAGCGCGTGGGCGAGGTCCCGACGACGACGGCGCGTCCCGGATGGGTCACCGACCAGCACGTCGAGTGGCGCGATCCCGACCCCGGCCTGCGGGGCTTCTCGTCGCATTGACGCCGCAGGCGAAACACACAGGTTTCGCACAGCAAACTCCCAGCGGAGAGTTGGTGGTCACTGGGAAAGTGGAGCTATGACGACGCTCCGAAACCGCACCGGCTCACTCCCGCTGACCCGTGCCGACGGCAGCCCCATCCGCGTGCTCACCGTCGACGACGAGCCGAGCATCACCGACCTGCTCAGCATGGCGCTGCGCTACGAGAGCTGGCAGATCGCCACCGCCGCGACAGGGCTCACGGCGGTCAAGGCCGCCAGGGAGTTCCGCCCGGACGCGATAGTGCTGGACGTCATGCTGCCCGACTTCGACGGGCTCGAGGTGATGCGCAGGATCCGCTCCGAGCAGCCCGACATCCCCGTCATCTTCCTCACCGCCCGCGACGCGGTGGAGGACAGGATCGCGGGCCTCACCGCCGGCGGGGACGACTACGTCACCAAACCGTTCAGCCTGGAGGAGCTGGTGGCGCGCTTGCGCGGCCTGCTGCGGCGTTCCGGAGCGACGACGTCGAGGGAGGACTCCACCCTGGTCGTCGGCGACCTCACCCTCGACGAGGACTCCCACGAGGTGTTCCGCGGTGGCGAGGAGATCATGCTCACGGCGACGGAGTTCGAACTGCTGCGGTTCCTCATGCGCAACCCGCGCCGCGTGCTTTCCAAGGCCCAGATCCTCGACCGGGTGTGGAACTACGACTTCGGCGGCCAGGCGAACGTCGTGGAGCTCTACATCTCCTACCTCCGCAAGAAGATCGACGCCGGGCGCTCGCCGATGATCCACACCATGCGCGGGGCCGGCTACGTCCTCAAGCCGGCCGCCGAATGACCGTTCCGGCGACCACGGCGTCCCCTCGCCCCCTGGGCAAGGGGACGCTGAGCCGTCGGCTGGTCCTCCGGACGACCGCCCTCGTGGCGGCAGTGACCGTGGTGTTGAGCCTGTTCACGGCGTTGGTGAGCTTCCAGATCATGAGGTCCGAACTCGACGGACGGCTCGTCGCCGCGGCGGGACGTCCGCTCATGAGGCCCAGTGGCGACTCGGACGACGCCTGGAGCGACCCCGAGGGGTCGGGGCTCATCAAGATGAGCGCCGTGGTGGGCCAGCGCGGCGCTGGCGCCACGTACCAGGGACCCGCGGCCTTCACCCAGCAGTCGGCGAGCGACCTGCTCACCCAGGTCGCTGCCCGGACCGACGAGGACGGGTTCTACATGGTCACCCTGCGCGACCTCGGCCTGTACCGCTGTCTCGTCGAGGAGTACGGCCACAACCAGTTCATCATCGTGGGCCTGCCGTTCAGCGAGGTCACCAACCCGCTCACCCGGCAGGTGGTCTTCGCCGCGCTGCTCACCCTCGGCGCCATCGCGCTGTCCTTCATCGGTGCCCGGCGCGTCGTCCAGACCAGCCTGCGTCCGCTCAACCGGCTGGCGGCGACGGCGACGAAGGTATCGGGGCTGCCGCTGGAGTCGGGCGACGGCAACCTGCCGGTCCGGGTCGATTCCCGGGACGCCGACCCCGCCAGCGAGGTCGGCCAGGTGGGCGTCGCGTTCAACAGGATGCTCGACCACGTCGAGGACGCGCTGGCGGCCCGGCACCGCAGCGAGACGAACCTGCGGCAGTTCGTCGCCGACGCCTCCCACGAACTGCGCAACCCGCTCGCGGCGATCCGCGGCTACACCGAACTCAGCCAACGCGCCTCCGCCGACCTCCCCGACGACACCGCGCACGCGCTGGGGAGGATCGACTCGGAGTCGGAGAGGATGTCGGCGCTCGTCGAGGACCTGCTGCTGCTGGCACGGCTCGACTCGCAGCAACCGCTCGACCTGCAGCCGACCGACGTCACCGAGATCGTCCTGAACGCCGTGGACGACACCCGCGTGGCGGGCGCCGACCACACCTGGGAACTCGACCTGCCCTCCGACGCGTTGCTGGCGCGGGCAGACGCCTTCAGGCTGCACCAGGTGGTGGCCAACCTGCTTGCCAACGCCCGGGTCCACACTCCCCCGGGCACGCGCGTCGTGACGTCGCTGCGCAGGGAGGCCGACCAGGTGGTCATCACCGTGAAGGACAACGGGCCGGGGGTGCCGCCCGAGGTGCGCGACACCGTCTTCGAACGCTTCACCCGGGCGGACGCCAGCCGCGTGCGCAACGCCGGCGGCTCGTCCACGGGCCTGGGCCTCGCGATCGTGGCGGCCGTCGTCGCCGCCCACCACGGCACGGTGTCGCTGGAGTCCGTGCCGGGCAACACGGCCTTCACGATCAGGATTCCGGCGGCCTGAGGGTCACGCCGCCAGCCGCTCGTCGGGACCGGCGGGGGCGTCGAAGGGCACCGTGGGGTAGCGCGGACCGAGCGGGGACGGGCCGGGGTCCGCGGCGTGCAGTTCCTCGCGCAGCCGTCCGAGGTCGCGGTCGTTGCGGGTGTCGAGGCCGGGCCGCCACGGCAGGCCGGCCCGACGATGAGCGGGACCCAGGGCGAGGATCAGGAGGATCACCGCGCCGGCGACTATCAACACACCAGTCATGGCAGTAATCCTTCCTGCCAGCACATCTCTGCCACCAGTGGCTGAAAGGTCACTCTTCGAAGGAAAAGCGCCACTACACTGGCGGGCATGGCCTTACGGAGCGTGAGCGTGATCCTGCTCGAACCGGTGGCGCTGTTCGAGTTCAGCGTCGCCGTCGAGGTGTTCGGCATCGACAGGCGGGACAACGGCCTGGAACCCTTCGACTTCCGTGTCTGCGCCGTCGAGCCGGGCGTGCCGCTCAAGGCCAAGAGCCTCGACAGCTTCAGCATCACCCCTACCCGGGGGCTGGATGCGGTGGCGGGGACGGATCTCGTCATCGTCGCCGCGACTCCGGTCAGGCACGGCGACGAGTACCCGTCCGAGGTGCTGGAAGCTATCCGCGCCGCGCATGCAGCGGGCGCGACAGTCCTCAGCCTGTGCTCCGGCTCGTTCATCCTGGGGGCCGCCGGCCTGCTGGACGGACGCGCGTGCACCACGCACTGGATGTACGCCGAGGCCATGCAGCGCCGCTACCCGGACGCGAAGGTGGACGCCTCGGTGCTGTTCGTCGATGACGACAGGGTGATCACGAGCGCGGGCACCGCCGCCGGCATCGACGCCTGCCTCTACCTCGTCCGCAAGGAACTCGGCACCGCCGTCGCCTCCACGATTGCCCGCCGGATGGTCGTCCCGCCCCAGCGGGACGGGGGCCAGCAGCAGTTCGTCGACCTGCCGATCCCCGAGTGCGAGTCGGAAGGCCTGGCCCCCGTCCTCGACTGGGTGGTGCAGAACCTCCACGAGGACCACTCGGTCGCCTCGCTCAGCGCCAGGGCCCTCATGAGCGAGCGGACCTTCGCCCGCCGCTTCGCCGCCGAGACCGGCACCACCCCGTACAAGTGGCTGCTGCGCCAGCGGGTGCTGGCGGCCCGCAGCCTGCTGGAGGAGAGCGACCTCCCGGTCGAGCAGATCGCCGCCCGTGTGGGGTTCACCTCGCCGGTGCTGCTGCGCGACCACTTCCGCAGGCTCGTGGGGTTGTCGCCGTCCGACTACCGCCGCCGGTTCGGCTCCGCCGAACCCGTCCCGTCCCACCTCGACCCCGCGCTGGCCGCCGAGGGCTGAGGCCCGAGCGACGCCCCGCCACCGGGCCGGAGCCCGATGGTCGCGGACGGGGCGCACTGCTGTAGCGTCGGAATCATGAAGCTCTCCCGCGCCGAACTCGCCAGGTACGTCGACCACACCCTCCTCTCCCCCACCGCCACGCCGTCCGACGTCGCGGCGCTGCTGGGCGAGGCCCAGGAACTCGGCACCTACTCCATCTGCGTGTCGCCGTCCATGCTCCCGGTCGCGGGCGGGGACGGCAGCGTGAAGATCGCCACCGTCTGCGGCTTCCCCTCCGGGAAGCACACCCCCGCCACGAAGGCGGCCGAGGCGGCGGACTCCGTCGCCCGCGGGGCCGACGAGGTGGACATGGTGATCGACCTCGGCCTGGCGAAGACCGCCGACTACGACGGCCTCGTGGCCGAGATCGCCGCAGTGCGCGCGAGCGTCCCCGCACCGAAGGTGCTCAAGGTCATCATCGAGGCCGCGGCCCTCACCGACGACGAGATAGTCCTCGCCTGCAAGGCTGCCGAAGAGGCGGGGGCCGACTTCGTGAAG
>JAEWIK010000309.1 GCA_023387135.1 Actinomycetes bacterium
CCCCCCCCCCCCGGGCCCGGGGGGGGGCCCGCTTCGAGGTCGTGACGGGCGTGCCGAAACTCAGGCGTTCTGCTCGGCAGGCTCGTCGGTGGACGGCTGCCCTTCGTCAGTATCATCCTCGGCGGCACGGGCGGCATCGTCCGTCTCAGCCGGCGCTTCCGCGTCCTCGTCGGTCGCCTGGTCGCCGTCGGACGGGACGGCCTCCTCGGCCACCTGCTGCGCGGCAGGCTGGTCGAGCTCGTCGAGGTCGGCGAGCGGGTTGATGATCGTGCCGCCGCCCAGCGTGGCGAGCATCTGGCGGACGTTGGTGAGCTGCGCCGTGATGGCGTCGCGGCGGGACGTGGCGGCCAGCAGTTCGCGCTCGGACTCGCGGCGGATCTTCTCCGCCGCCAGCTTCGCTTGGTCGACGAGGCTCGACGCCTCGTCCTGGGCCGCCTTCAGGATCTGCGCGGCGCGGGTCTCGGCGTCGCTGCGGGTGCGCTCGGCCTCGACCTCGGTGGACGCCAGCCGCTCGGACGCGCGCGCGAGGCTCGCCTCGTGCGCCGCCATCTGCTCGCCGAAGTCGGCGGCGGCCTTGTCCCTGCGGTCGGCCAGGGTCTTCTCGAAGTCCGCCGCGGCGGCCGCGGCGCGGGCGCGCTGGTGCTCGTACACGGCCTCTGCCTCTTCGCGGCGTGCGGTGGCCTCGCGGTCGGCGTGGTCGAGGATCTCGTCGGACTGGCGCTTCGCGTTCTCCACGATCCTGGCGGCGTCGGCGTCGGCCTTCGACTGCACCTCCTGGGCGTACTTGTCGGCCGAGGTGCGGACGTTCTCGGCGGCGGTCGCCGTCTCGGAGGTCAGCTTCTCCGCCGCCGCCTTCGCCTTGTCGACCATCTCCTTGGCCTCGGCCTCGGCCAGCCCGAGCATCGAGCCGATGCGCTCGCCCAGCTCGGCGAAGGTGGGAGGCGTGGCCGCGCGGTTCTGCGCCTCGACCTGCACCTCGCTCAGCCGGTTCGTCTGGGCGGCGAGCTCACCTTCGAGGTGGCTCACGGCGTTCCTGAGCTTGGTCAACTCGACGGTCCTGTCGGCTGCCTCGGCGCGGGCCTGCTCGGCGATCTGCCTGAGCTGAGCAAGCGCCTGGTCGACCTCGGAGGGGTCGTAGCCGCGCATGACGGTCCGGAAACCACTCTCACCCATAATGCTCTTCCCCTCGTGGTGCGTTTTCTCCATCCGCCGATCCCTCGGGGACGGCCAGAGCCTCGATGACGCCCGACAGATGGCCGAGCTGCGCGTTGATGTCGTCTCGCCTGCGCGCCAGGGCAGCGACCTCGGTGCGCGCCCTGTCCATCATCGCACGGGCCTCGGCGCGGACCTCGTCGGCGTCCGCCCTGGCCTGGTTGAGCAGGGCGACAGCTTCGTCGCGGGTCACGCGGGCGCGATCCCAGGTCTCGCGCTGGAGTTGTTCGAGTTCGGACGCGGTGCGCTCGCGCACCACCTTGGCCATCGCCTCCGCCTCGGCGAGCCGGCGTTCGGCGCGCTCGGCCTGGGCGTCGGCCTCCGAGGTCGCGTGCGCGAGCAGCCTGTCGGCCTCCTCCTTGGCCGAGGCCTTGGTGCGGGCGGCGTCCCGTTCGGCGGCCTCGAGGACCGCCTTGGCCCTCGCCTCCAGGTCGTCGGCGAGCGTGCTGGCTTCCGACCAGCGTCCGTCGGCCTTCGCCTGCGCGTTGGTGAGCAGGGCCGTCGCCTGCGCCCGCAGCTCGGCGAGATGCGCCTCGCCCTCCTGGTGGGCGCGCCTGCGCAACTGGGCCACTTCCTCCTCGGCGCCAGCCCGCAACTCGGCCATCGCCTGTTCGGTCCACGCGGTGTGGGCGGCCGCGGCGGCGAGCTGTGCCTCGGCGTCTGCCTGCGCCTGCGCCGCCAGCGCATCCCGGTCCGCCTGGGCGGTCGCCGTCGCCTCGGCGAGTTCGTCGTTCCACGCCTGGCGTTCGGCCTCGATCTCGGCCCTCGCCTGGTCGACGTCGGCCTCGACCTGGGTGCGAAGCGCCGTCAGCTCCTCGTCGAGCTGGATCCGGCGTTCTGCTATCTCACGATCGACGACGGTGCGCCGGGTGGCCGCCTCGGCGTCCTGCTCCTGGTACTTGCGGAGGACGTCGGCCTCGACGTGCGCCGAGCGTTCGTCGAGCTCGGCGTTGATCCTGTCCCGGGCCGACTCCGCCTCCGAGGTCATCGCGGCCGCCTTCTCGGAGGCCTCGCTGACGAGCCGTTCGGCTTCGGCCCGCGCCTCGGCGAGCAGTTCGTCGGCGGTGCGCTGGGCAGTCCCCGTGAGGAGTGCGGCCTGCGAACTCGCGTCGCTCACCAGCGTGACGGCGTCCTGCCTCGCTTCTTCGAGCCTCGACGTGGCCTCGGCGAGCGACAGTTCGGCCTGGCGCCGACGCTCGGTGACCTCGCTCTCGAGCGCGTCGTTCTCGTCCCGGAGCCGGGCGGCCTCGGCCTGCAGTGACTCTGCTTCAGCCCGCGCCTCGTTGAGCAACTGCTCGGCCAGGATCTGCGCCTGGGAGATGATGGCGGTCGCGTGCTGGGTCAGTTCACCGGACGACGGCCCGGCCAGAGGCGGATTGTGATCCAGCATGGCGGCAATTCTCGGCACGGGCCCCCGCCTGCGCAACTCCGACGGCGTTTCCCACGTCAAGGTCTTTACCGGGGGTCGAGGCACGAGCACGCGCACGGGCCGCCGGTAGAGTTCCGCCCGTGCGCTACGTCTCCACCCGCGGCCTGCCGGACGCTCCCGACGCGGGCTTCTCCGACATCCTGCTCGAGGGCCTCGCCCCCGACGGTGGTCTCTACGTGCCCGCGCACTACCCGCAGGTCACGCCCGCGATGCTGGCCGGGTGGCGCAGGCTGCTGGACGAGCAGGGCTACGCGGCGCTCGCGCACTCGGTCCTCGAACTGTTCATCGACGACATCCCCAGCGAGGACCTGCGCGTGCTGTGCGCCCGCGCGTACAGCCCGGAGGTGTTCTCCGATCCCGCGATAGTGCCGGTCACCGAGCTGTCGGACGGGCTGTACCTCGCCCACCTCTCGAACGGCCCGACCGCCGCCTTCAAGGACATGGCCATGCAGTTGCTGGGCCAGTTCTTCGAGTACGAACTGGGACGTCGCGGCGCCGAGCTCAACATCCTCGGGGCCACCTCGGGCGACACCGGGTCGGCCGCCGAGCACGCGATGCTGGGACGCCGCGGCATCAGGGTGTTCATGCTGACCCCCGCCGGGCGGATGACTCCGTTCCAGCAGGCGCAGATGTTCTCGATCGACGATCCCGCGATCGTCAACATCGCCATCGACGGCGTCTTCGACGACTGCCAGGATCTCGTCAAGGCGGTCGCCGGCGACCTGGAGTTCAAGCAGCGCTACTCCATCGGAGCGGTCAACTCGATCAACTGGGCACGGCTCGTCGCCCAGGTCGTCTACTACGTCGCCGCCTGGTTGCGGGTCACCTCGGCGGACGACCAGAGGGTGTCCTTCGCCGTCCCGAGCGGCAACTTCGGCAACATCTGCGCGGGGCACGTCGCCCGCATGATGGGCCTCCCGATCGACACGCTCGTGCTGGCGACCAACGAGAACAACGTCCTCGACGAGTTCTTCACCACCGGGATCTACAGGGTGCGTTCCGGCGCCGAGACCCACGAGACGTCGAGCCCGTCCATGGACATCTCGAAGGCGTCGAACTTCGAGAGGTTCGTCTTCGACCTCGTCGGACGCGACGGCGACAGGGTGCGCGAGTTGTTCGGCTCCCAACTCCCCGCCACCGGCAGGTTCGACCTGTCGGGCACGCCGGAGTTCGCCGAGCTTCGCCGGCGCTACGGGTTCGTCAGCGGCTCGTCCACCCACGCCGACCGCGTGGCCACCATCGCCGCGACGTACTCCGAGACGGGCGTGCTCATCGACCCGCACACCGCGGACGGCCTCACCGTCGGACGGCGGTACGCCGAGCCCGGCATCCCGCTCGTCGTGACCGAGACGGCGCTGCCGGTGAAGTTCGGCGAGACCATCGTCGAGGCCGTCGGCAAGGCCCCCGACAGGCCCGCGGCGTTCGAGGGCATCGAGGCCCTGCCGCGCCACGTCATCGACCTGCCCGGGGACGCCGGCCTGCTCAAGGCCCTCATCGTCGGCGTCGTCGAGGGCGTGCTCTCCTGACCGTGCTCTCCTGACCCAGGTCAGCGAAGCAGGCCGCGCCGCTCCAGCAGGTGCCTGATGTCGGGGTCCTGGCCGCGGTAGTCGCGGTAGGTGTCCATGACGTCCACCGAGCCGCCCGGGGCGAGCAGCCTGCGACGGTAGCGCTCGCCGTTCTCGCGGGTGAGCCCACCGGTCGCGGTGATCCAGGCTGCGGTGTCGGCGTCCATCACCTCTGACCAGATGTAGGAGTAGTAGCCGGCGTCGTAGCCGCCCTCGAAGGTGTGCCTGAAGTAGCAGCTCCGGTAGCGCGGCGGCACCAGCGGCAGCGACAGCCCGACAGACTCCAGCGCCTGCCGCTCGAACTCCTCGACCTGCTCGGGGTCGGTGGGCAGTTCGTCGAGCGGGGTCCTGTGCCACACCTGATCCAGCAGCGCGGCGGCGAGGTACTCGACAGTCTTGAACCCCTGCTGGAACAGGGTCGAGCCGACGAGGGTGTCCACCCAGGCGGACGGAAGCTGCTCGCCGGTGCTGACGTGCCTGGCGAAGTTCCGCAGCAGGTCGGGGTAGAGCGCCCACATCTCGTTGACCTGCGACGGGTATTCGACGAAGTCGCGCGGAGTGTTCGGGCCCGACTTCGAGGGGTAGCGCGAGTCGGCGAGCAGCCCGTGCAGGGCGTGGCCGAACTCGTGGAACAGCGTGATGACGTCGTCCCAGGTCATCAGGGTGGGTTCGCCCGCCGGCGGCTTCACCAGGTTGGAGTTGTTCGTCACCACGGGACGCTGGCCCAGCAGGTGGTTCTGGTCGACGATGTTGTTCATCCACGCGCCGCCCTGCTTGGAGTCGCGGGTGTAGAAGTCGGCGCTGAACAGCCCCAGCGGCGTGCCGTCGGCCTCGTTGACCTCGAAGACGCGCGCTTCCGAGGTATGGCCGACGAGGTCGTCCCGCTCGGTGAACGTGATGCCGAACAGACCCTCGGCCGCCGCGAACACCCCCGCGTGCAGCACGTTCTCCAGTTCGAGATAGGGACGCAACTGCCCGGCGTCCAGCGCGTACCGCTCGGTGCGCACCTGCTCGCTGAGGTACTGCCAGTCCCACGGCTCCAGGGTGGCGCCCGGCTCCTGCCGCGCCAGCAGGTCGCGCAGCTCGTCGGCCTCGGCCGCGACGTTCTCGACGACGGCGGGGACGAGCGACGTGAGCCGCTCCCACACAGCCTCGCCGGAGCGGGCGCAGCTCTCGGCCGCCACGTAGTCGGCGTGGTTGGCGAAGCCGAGCAGGCCGGCACGCTCGGCGCGCAGCCTGGCGAGTGCGACGACCAGCGCCCTGGTGTCGTGCTCGCCGCCGAGCCCACGCGACGTCGATGCCTTGTAGATCCGCTCCCGCAGGGACCGGTTCGTCAGCACGTCGAGCGGACGCTGCGCCGAGGTGTTCATGATCTCGATCAACCAGGCGTCCGGCCGACCGTGGGAGGCTGCCAGCTCCTGCGCGGCGGTGATCTCCGCGTCGGACAGTCCCGCGAGTTCGGCCTTGTCCTCCACCCAGACGGCGGCCGCGTTCATGCCCGCGAGCGCCTCCCTGCCGAAGGCCGTCTGCAGGCCCGCGATGCGGGTGTTGAGGTCGCGCAGGCGGGCCTGGTCCGCGTCGTCCAGCCTGACGCCCGCGCGCTCGAACGTCTCCGTCGTGCGCCGCAGCCAGTAGTCGGACTCCGGGTCGAGGGTCACCTCGCCGGCGTCGGCGCGCCTGCGCAGTTCGACCAGCCTGTCGTACAGCGTGCGGTCGAGGTAGACGGCGTCGGAGTGCTGGGCGAGCTTCGGAGCCATCTCCTCCTCGATCGCGTCGAGCTCCGGAGTGGTGTCGGCGGGCTTGACGGTGAAGAAGGCGAGGACCGCACGGTTGAGCAGTTGGCCCGCGGCTTCCCAGGCGTCGACGACGTTGGCGACGCTCGCCGGCTCGGGGTTCGACGCGAGGGCTGCCAGCTCCGCGAGGTGGTCCTTCATCCCCTGCTCGAACGCCGGGACGTAGTGCTCGGCGGTGATGGCGGCGAAGTCAGGCAGCTCGAAGGGCAACGTCGAACGGGCGGCGAACGGATTGGCGTCGAGGGTCATGCCCCCATCCTTGCATCCCGTCCCTCAGAGCAGTTTCATCGCCTCCGGGCGGGCGAGCAGGCTCGTGATGACGGCCCCGCACAGCAGCGTCAGGGTGAGGACGAGCCGCTCGAGGTCGTCCATCTCGGGCCGCAGGATCATGAGCGCGTTGGCGAGCAGCAGCACCGACGCCCCGAGGGCGGCCCAGTGGGCGCCGCGCCAGAGCCACCAGGCGAGGAAGCTGAGCACCACGGCGTTGAGCCCGCACACGACCGCCTGCAGGCCGCAGACACAGGGCGAGTAGCCCGCCATCGGCGGGAGGAAGTAGAGCCGCAGGGCCACTGTGCCCCAGCCACCGACGAGCAGCCCGAGCAGGAGCACCGCCGTCGCGCGGCGCCAGCCCGGCGACTTCAACACCGCAGGTGTCGCCAGAAGAGCCACGAGCTTCACGGTACGCCGGGCGGTGCCGGGCCGTTCGGGAAATGCGCGGACTACCAGCCAGTGGTCAGGGGAATCCCGCCTGTCGACCGGTGCCGGCTCTCCCCACGCGACCTCGGCACGCCTGTGGTGTGGCTGTGAATGTGCTGCTCACCCTTGCCGCGGGCGACCGCTACTTGAACAATCAACTATGACCATCCTGGGCCTGCCCCTTCATCCCCTCGTCGTGCACGCCGCGGTCGTCCTCGTGCCGCTCGCGGCTCTCGGCACGCTGCTCGTCGCCCTGTCGGCCAGGGCGCGCAAGCGCTACGGCTCGCTCGTCGCGCTCGGCTCGGTCGTCGCCTTCGGCGCGGTGATCGCCGCCCGGGTCTCGGGCGAGGACTTCGCAGGCACCACGACCGGCAGCGGTGCGCTCGCCACCCACATGTACTGGGGGCTGCTCGCTCCCTGGCCCACCGCCGCCCTGGCCGTCACGAGCATCCTGCTCGCCCTGGCGGGACGCGGCAGCAACCGCCGGCTCATCCTCGTGACGGGGATCCTCGCCGTCGTCGCCGCGCTGGCGAGCCTGGCCGTCGTCGTCCTCGTCGGCCACTCGGGCGCGACAGCCGTGTGGGGCCAGCAGACCTGACCGCCTACTCGCAGAGGGCGATCTCGCCACCCTGGACGAGGTCGGGGTACTCCACGCCGATGTACCTGATGCCGTCGGGGTGGGTGAAGATCTGGGTGCCGTCGCCGAGGCCGCTGTCC
>JAEWIK010000009.1 GCA_023387135.1 Actinomycetes bacterium
CGCCGCCCTCGCCGCCGCCGGCCAGGCGTGGGGGCGGGGGGGGGGCGGGCCGGGGGGCGGGCGGGGGGGCATCGGCATGGGGATCGCCTGGACGAGATCCCACCGCCGCAAGACGGCAGAGGCAGAGGAACCCGAAGCCGCAGGCTAGTTCGACCCTTGGTGCGAGGTACCGTCCCGGACGTGAGCCGGGCCGGTCAGGTCAGTCGAACAGCCACTCGTCGACCGAGACCGTGTCCCACGCGGGCTGCGAGAGGTCGACCCCGCGCCTGGGCTCGATCACGTCGGAATGCCCGCCGCAGCCGTGGTCCCGGCTGACCACCCGTCCGTCGGACGGGGAGAACTCATTAGCACACACTCCGAACACCTCGCCCATGCGTCCGCGCAGCGCCACGAAGTAGCCGCAGGTGTCGCACAGGGCGGGTGCCTGCTGGGTCATCGCGTTGTCGGGACCGCCGTCCCCTTCTATCCACCGCTCGACGGCGAGGTCGCGTCCCGTCGCCGAGAGCACGCGCTCGCGTCCGAGGCCGAGTTCGGCCACGACCGCGCGGATCTGCGAGGCCTCGGCCGGGTCGGGGTCGGCGGCGTCCTCGCCCCCGGTGAAGCCGGGTTCGAGCCTGATGTCCTCCGGCGGCGTCGGGAGCAGCACGCCGGGGCTGATGTCGCCGCCGGCGATCCTGTCCGCCCACGGGACCCAGGGCGAGGCCAGCAGGGCGCCCTCGGACGGGAGCATCGTGACCTCGTTGACGGTGACCACCCGCGCGCGGGCAGCCCGCGCGACGGTGACCGCCCAGTTCCAGCCCGGGTAGGCGGGATGGTCGACGGCGAAGTAGTGGGTGACGACGCGCGTGTCGTCGGCCTCGGCACGGACGTGCTCGCCGACGTCGAAGACGCCGGCACGCCGCACGGCGGCGGCGCGCGCGAGGTCGACCGCCTGCATGCAGGCAGGATCGCGTTCAATCGTGGCTACCACGTCACAGCTCCAGTTCGTCCGCCACGCCGCGCAGCACGGAGGCGATCTTCCCGGCCGTCCGGGAATCGGGATGGCGGCCACGGCGGTAGCCGTTGCCGATGGCGTCCAGCATCTTGATCAGGTCCTCGACGATGACTGCCATCTGCTCGGGTGACTTGCGCTGCGCCTTGGACAGCGAGGTTGGCTGCTCGAGCAGGCGGACACTGAGCGCCTGCTCGCCCTTCTTGCCCTCGACGACCCCGAACTCCACCTTCTGGCCACGCTTGAGGGTCGTGATGCCGGCGGGCAGGGCGGAGGCGCGGACGTAGACGTCCTCGCCTCCCTCGTCCTTGGACAGGAAGCCGAAACCCTTCTCGGCGTCGTAGTAGCGCACCTTGCCTACCGGCATGATCCTTCTCCTGGCAGCTCACCCGGCGGGGTCATACCCGGACCGGCCTTTGACCAGCCTAATGGACGCCACCCAACAGTGGCACCCGAGGCGAACCGCCCCCGGTCGGGGTCGCCTACCATTGCCGCATGGCCACATGGCAGGACGGACCGGAGTACGCCCCGCGGGAGCGCCCGCAGGCCTTCGTCGAGCCGCCTGCAGCGCCCCTCGACGTGCCCGAGCCGCCTGCCGACCTCAGCGCGGGGGCACCCGCCGAGTTGCCGGCGTTCGACTCCCCCGAGGAGCCCGTCCCCGACCTGGCGACGCTGATTCCCGCGGCGGCGGTGCCCGGTCGCGACCCACGGCTCGCCTTCGAGGTCGTCACGACGATGATGGCTCCGCCTTCTCCGCTCGCGACGCCGACCGCCTGGGCGTCGGCGCACTCGGGCGGCAGGCCTGGTGCTCCCGGCGAGCCCGCGTGGTCACCCCAGCAACCCCTGTCGGCGCACTCGACCCCGTTCACAGGCTCGATAGCGCAGCAGCGTTCGATCCAGCCCGGCGCGCAGGTGAACCCTTCCCAGTTCCCGGCGCCCGGGACCCCGCAGTGGTTCGCGCCGCCCGACCCCGACGAGCGTTACCAGAGCCCGCCGCAGGTCGGCGTGGGCGCGGTCTGGCGGGCAGTCACCCCCGGCGTGGTCATCACCCTCGGTCTCGGCATCCTGCTCAACCCGCTGTCGATCCTCCTGCTCGGCATCGCTGCGGGCCTCGCCACCCGCATCCAGTACCGACGGCGCCAGGTGCGGGTCAGCTTCGCCGTCGCGGGAGGTCTCGTGGGGGTGGCCTGGTTGTGGAACCTCCTCGCGAACGACTTCTACTTCGACTGGGCGTGGGAGGGCGCCTCCGGCGTCGCCCAGGTGGCGTGCGCGGGGCTGATCCTCGCCCTCGGCCTGATCGTGGCGCTGGCGCTGACGCGCGGCGAGAAGCCCGAGACCCGTCCATGACCGACCCGACGCTGGGGGCCCAGGCGCCCCCGCCCGAGGCTGGCACGGCGCCAGGCGCCCCACCTCCCGGCTGGGCGCCGCCTCCGTTGCCCACGAGCTTCATGACCGGCCCCTCCGCGCCGCCTCCGCAGGCAGCGCTGCAGCCGCTCGCACCCGCCCCACTCCCCCAGCAGGGGCCCGCCAGGCGCCGGAGGCGACCCTGGGTGCTCGCGGTCGGGGCGATCGTCGTCCTGGGCGTGCT
>JAEWIK010000014.1 GCA_023387135.1 Actinomycetes bacterium
TCGTCAACGAGTCGTTCATCGGCTCGCGGTTAACCGGCAGGCTGGTCGGTGAGGTGCGCGTCGGCGAGCTGCAGGCGGTCGTCCCCGAGATCACCGGACGCGCCTGGGTGACGGGGATCGCCCAGTACCTGCTCGACCCGAGCGACCCGTTCCCGACAGGCTTCGTGTTCTGACGGACGTCAGGAGCGGAACCTGGCCGCCAGCCACTTACCGATCCGCGCCCACTCCGAGCCGAAGTGGTCGTCGGTGACCATGTACGTCCAGGTCGCGCCCGGACGGTAGATGCCCGCCGGGTCGAGCTCGATCCCGTCGTCGACGACGGCGGCCTCGGCCACCAGCCGGGCTGCATCCTCCCTGGCCTGTTCGACGAGGCTGTGGTAGCTCTCGACGAGTTGCCTGTTGAACTCGGACAGCGGCTCCTCACGGGCGAGCGCGCGCAGGTGGATGCCCTCGCGCAGCTCGACGGCGATGGCGAGGTGTTCGCTCCAGCGCCTGTCGAGGGAGCTCAGCCAGGCGAGTCGGGCGGCGTCGTCGAGTGCGCCCGGGGCGAGCGTGTCCCGCAGCCGTGCCGCCACCTCGGGCAGGCGCGACGACAGCTCGACGACCGCCCGGTCGGTGGTGAGGATGTCGTGCCGCAGCGCGAGGATCTCGGCCCGCTGCAGCGCGGGGAGCTTGCCGTAGCGGTGGGCGAGCTTGCGCAGCTCGCGCTGCTGGCCGTCGGAGATCCGCTGGGCATGGTCGGTCAGGTCGGCCAGCCTGCTGTCGTGGACTGTCCCGTCGGGTCCGACGTCCGACGCCGCCGCGTGGTCGGGGGCGAACTCGTTGATGAGGGCGTCGTCGAGGCTCGTGAAGAACTGCGAGCTGCCGGGGTCGCCCTGGCGTCCCGCCCGTCCGCGCAGTTGTCCGTCCAGCCTGGCGCTGGGGAACCGGGCGAGGCCCACGATGCAGAGGCCACCCGCCTCGGCGGCGCCCTCGCCGAGCCTGATGTCGGTGCCGCGGCCGGCCATCTGGGTGGAGACGGTGATCTTCCCGAGGCTGCCGGCCAGGGCGACGATCTCGGCCTCCTCCTTGTCGTTCCTCGCGTTGAGGACGACGGGTTCCAGGCCCCGGTCGCGCAGCAGGCCGGCGAACCGTTCCGACTCGGCGACCGACTGGGTGGCGACGAGGATCGGTTGCCCGCCGGCGTGGATGGCAGCGACGTGGGCGGCAGCGGCGGCGTCGCGCTGGTCGCGGGTCTCGAAGAGCCTGTCGGGATGGTCGACCCTGATGGCCGGGCGGTTGGCAGGCAGTGCGCCACAGCGCAGGTCGTACAGCTCCTTCAACTCATCGGCCGCCGTGACCAGCGTGGCGGACATGCCGACGACGGGGGAGTACAGGCCGATGAGGTCGCCGACGAGCAGTTGGTCGAGCACCTCGACGGTCGCGCTGGCGGCCAGCCTCTCCTTGGCCTCGACGGCGTCCTGCAGGCCCTCGGGCCAGCGCTGGAGTGCCTCGACCCTGCCGCGCGACTGGCTGACCAGGCGGACCCTGCCGTCGTCGACCACGTAGTCGACGTCCCTGGTGAGCAGGGCGTGGGCGTAGAGCGCGACGTTCACACGGGTCAGCACGTCCTGGTCGGCGCCGAAGAGGTCGGCGCCCGGGTGGGCGGCCTCGATCCGCTGCAGGCCCGCCTCGGTGAGGTGGAGCGTCCTGCGGTCGGCGTCCACCTCGAAGTCGGTCCCCTCCCGCAGGGACCGCGCGAGGTCGTCGATCCGCCAGTCCGGGGGAGCGGTGCGGGCGGCCTCGCCCGCGAGCACCAGCGGCACCCTGCCCTCGTCCAGCAGGACGGCGTCCGCCTCGTCCACGACGGCGGCGTCGTGGTCGATGCCCACCTGGTCGCCCGCGTCGAGCGCGAGCCTGTCGCGCAGCACGTCGAACCCCGCCTCGGTGACCGGCACGTACACGACCTCGGTCAGGTAGGCGCGACGCCGCTCCTCGCGCGGGGTGCGCGACGTGACGAACGCGACCTCGACGCCGGCCGCGCGCAGCAGCGGACCCATCCAGCCCGCGTCGCGCTCCGCCAGGTAGTCGTTCGCCGACAGCACGTGGACCCGGCGGCCGGCGCGGACGAGGCCCGCCGCCACGACGGCCCCGACGAGCGTCTTGCCCTCGCCGGTGGCGAGTTCGACCGACGTGCCACGCAGCATCGCGGCGGCGGCTTCGAGTTGCACGTCGAAGGGGCGGAGCCCGACGTGGCGGGCCGCCAGTTCCCTGACGACCGCGAGGAATTCGCTGAGCTGCGCATCGGAGTCGACGAAGTCGCCCGGCAGGGCCAGCAGCAGCTCGCGCAACTCGTCGTCAGACGCGCCAGAGCACGCCTCGGCAAGGCCGTTCGCGCTCGCGACGAGCCCGGCGAGCGGGGTCAGGTCCGCAGCGCCCGGGGCGTCGAGGAGCCATGCGCGGAGCCGTCGCCAGGGTGAGGTCATGGTGTCCACCTCACCACATCGAGGCGCACAATGGGTCACATGCCCGGGCCGGACCTCGACGAACTGCGCAGGCTCCGGCGTGCCCGCGACAGGATGGACAGGGAGTTCGCCAGGCCGCTCGACGTGCCGGCGCTGGCGGCGACCGCCCTGATGTCACCGGCGCACTTCAGCAGGCGTTTCCGTGAGACCTACCACGAGACCCCGTACTCCTACCTGATGACGCGTCGCATCGAGCGTGCGGCCGCCCTGCTCAGGCAAGGAAACGTCAGCGTGACCGACGCGTGTTTCGCTGTGGGTTGCACGAGCCTCGGCTCGTTCTCCGCGAGCTTCACCCAGGTGCTGGGCGAGACGCCGAGCGCGTACCGGGCGCGTGACCACACCGAGTTGCAGACCATCCCCGGTTGTCAGGTGATGGTGCTGAGCAGGCCGCGCAAGCCGGCGAAATCGAGCAGTTCTGGAGAAGCGCCCGCTCTCGTGCTCGCCTAGCCTCGTCGGCATGACAGTTTCGATCAGCGCGATCCACATCCTCGTGGACGACCCCGAGGCAGCTCTCGGCTTCTACCGTGACACCCTCGGCCTGCAGGTGGTGAACAAGGTCGCCAACGGCGGCTTCCAGTGGATCAGCCTGGTGACCCCCAGCCAGCCTGAGATCCAGATAGTCCTCTCCCAGCCCCACGCCGGACGTTCCAAGGAGGACGGCGACGCCATCGCCGCGCTGCTGGCGAAGGGCGAGCTGCGTCCGGTCCACTTCAGGACCGACGATCTCGACGCGACCTTCGAGAAGGTGGCGGGCGCTCCCGGCGCCGAGGTCCTGCAGGAACCCGCGAGCCAGCCGTGGGGTGCCAGGGACGCCGCGGTGCGCGATCCGGCGGGCAACTTCCTGCGGATCGAGCAGGGTTGAGCGGAATACTGCCACAATCCTGTAGCTTCCTCGCCCAGACAGGAATGAGCCCATGGGGCTAGTGGGTAGGGGTGGAAGTGTCCTCCGGGACCCGCTGGCGCTTCTGCCCGGGCGGTCGTGACGGCGGGGTGCGCCGGTTGAAACAACAGCCGGCGCACCACTCCGCAGGGTGGTGGCGTGCCGGACAGGCACCGACGGGTCAGGCCAGGTGGGGTTCTTCCCCGGTCTCGATCATCCGTCGTGCGATCTCGCGGAGCTTGAGATTGCGACGCTGGCTGGCGGCCCGCAACCTGTCGAAAGCCTCGTCGGGCAGGATCCTGTGACGCTCGACGAGGATGCCGACTGCCTGGCCGATGAGCTTCTGGCCCTCGATAGCGTCCCTGAGCCTGTCTTCGCGGCGGGCCGCCTGATCCAGCGCTATCACGCGGTCGACGGCGAGGGCGAAGGCCTGGGCCAGCAGGTCGGCGACGATCATCTCCTCGGCGGTGATCCGACGGGGTTCGGGGAACTGGATCCACGCGCGGCAGGCGACCCCGCTCGACTGCGGGACCAGCAGGATGCCGGGCCGCAGGCTGACGGCGTCGGGGCTGGGCCGGCCGCCGAGCCCGGTCAGGACGCCGGCGGAGAGCTGCTCGCGTTCCACCTGGTCGCCGGCGGAGATGTAGCGGGCGTCGTCGCCCACGTCGAGCTGGATGGTCGATTCTCCGTCGAAGAGCAGGGCGAACCCGTTGTCGGCGACCGCCAGCAGCGTGTCGAGGTCCTCGACCACCGCGAAGTCGCGGCTGACCTGGGCCGCTGCCGACCGGCGCCTGCGGGCGTCGTCACTCGGGTCGTTTCTCACTGGCGCTGTCACTTCCTGGCCACGGAAAGAGGGTTGGGTTCACGCCGCAGGTGCTACGGCAACGCATACCCTAACCGGCTCCGCCCGGTCCCGCATGTGCGACATCGCACATTGCGAGGGTGTGCAGGGCGGCTGCGCGGCGCGCCTTCGGGAAGCCCGGGAACCCGTCCGCGACACCCCTCGGTGAGTTGGGCGGGCCCGGGCGTCTCGGCTAGTATTCCCACGACTTTCGAGTGAGAGTTCCGCCCTGTGTCCGCGGACGTGTTGTCAAGGAGTTGACGCATGTCTGACGTGAACGAGCAGCCCCTGCTCGCACGCAGTCCGGGCCCCACGGAACCCGACGCCCAGTCGGCCGACGCGCTGCAGGCGGAGGTGGCCCGGCTGAAGCGCGCCGTCCTGAGCCGCCAGAAGCTGGGACTCGTCACGGGGCTCGTGGCCGAGCGCTACCGGCTCACGCCCGAGGCGGCGTGGGAGCTCCTCGTCCAGCTCTCCCAGCACACCAACGTCAAGGTCAGGGAGATCGCCAGGCTCATCTACGACGACTTCTGCGG
>JAEWIK010000056.1 GCA_023387135.1 Actinomycetes bacterium
CGTCGGCACCATCCTCGGCATCCTGCTGGGCGTGGCCTTCGGAGCGTGGACGGCGACCAGGCAGTACAGGATCTCCGACCGCCTGGTGACCTTCATCTCGTTGCTCATCATCTCGACGCCGTCGTTCGTGATCGGCCACGTCACGCAGATCCTCGCGACCTGGTACAACAACGTCACCGGGACCAGAACCTTCGAGTTCATCGGCGAGACCGGCGACATCGGGGACTATCCGTTCGCCGACATCGTCGACCGACTACAACACCTGTTGTTACCGACGCTGGTGCTCATCATCCTGGGAGCAGCCTCGATGAGCCGGATCCAGCGCAACCTGATGCTCGACTCGCTGGGAGCCGACTACGTCAGGACGGCGCGAGCGAAGGGGCTCACCCGCGGAAAGGCCGTCTGGAAGCACGCGCTGCGGACTGCCCTCATCCCGACCGGCACCTACTTCGCGTTCAGCGTGGCGACGATGTTCGTGGGCGCCACCTTCACCGAGCGCATCTTCGGCTTCCCGGGCCTCGGCCAGTACGGTGTCGACACGATCACAGCCCGTGACGTCAACGGCGTGGTGGCGGTGACGGCCTTCGCAGGGGTATGCGTCCTGGTGGGCGCGGTCCTGTCGGACATCATGGTGGCGATCCTCGACCCGCGGGTCCGGCTGGGTTAAGGGGCGAACGACAATGGCAGACATCGAACAGGCGGCCCTGGAATCGGCCGAGGCCCCGGAGAAGCAGCTCCAGCCGCGCGAACGCAGGCTCAACCGTGGGCAACTGGTGTGGCGGCGTTTCCTGCGCAACAGGGTCGCCGTGGTCGGCGCGCTCGGGATCCTCTTCCTGGCGTTCCTCGCGATCGCGGGCCCGCACCTCATGTACTGGAAGTTCGAAGACATCGACATCGACAACTTCCTGACCCCGCCGTCCCAGTACCACCCGCTCGGCACCACGCAGGCGGGGCGCGACGTGCTCGCCCTCACCATGCAGGGGTTGAGCAAGTCGCTGCTGATCGGCTTCCTGGTGGCCATCGCCTCCACGTCGCTGGCGGCGCTCGTCGGCGCCTCCGCCGCCTACCTCGGCGGCTGGTACGAGAAGTTCATGCTGTGGATCATCGACCTGCTGCTGGTGGTCCCGAGCTTCTTCCTCATCGCCGTCGCCTTCCGTGGCGCGCCGCAGGGGCCCTACTCGTGGCTGATCCTCGTGGTGCTGCTGGCCGCCTTCAACTGGCCGCTGTCCGCCCGTGTCGTCAGGTCGATGACCCTGTCGATCCGAGAACGCGAGTACGTCATGGCGGCGCGGTTCATGGGCCTGTCGGCGTTCAGGATCATCTTGCGGCACATCCTGCCGAACGCCTCGTCCCTGCTGATCATCGACGCGACGCTGAACGTCGGCTACGCGATCCTGGCCGAGACCGGCCTGTCGTACTTCGGGTTCGGCGTCCAGCCGCCCGACACCTCGCTGGGCACGCTGATCGGTGAGGGCGCGCGCATGGCGACAACCTTCCCGTGGATCTTCGCGGGTCCCGCCGTCATCCTCGTGCTGCTCGTGATCTGCGTGAACGCCGTCGGCGACGGCCTGCGAGACGCACTCGACCCCAGCTCCTCGTCGGGAGGCCAGGCATGAGCCAGCCAATGAAGGAACGCCGGACCAAGGCGGGGGACAAGGTCCTCGAGGTCCGGGACCTGCACGTCACGTTCCCCAGTGAGGCGGGGCCGGTGCGTGCCGTCCGCGGCCTCAGCTTCGACCTCGTCGCCGGCGAGACCATGGCGATCGTGGGCGAGTCGGGTTCCGGCAAGTCGGTGACCTCGCTCGCCATCATGGGCCTGCACCCGGAGACCACCCGCATCACGGGGTCGATCAAGCTGCACGGTTCGGAACTGATCGGCACCACCGACGCCGAGCTGTCCAAGCTGCGCGGTCGCGACATGGCCATGATCTTCCAGGACCCGCTGTCGGCGCTCACGCCGGTGTACACCATCGGCGACCAGATCGTGGAGACGATCCAGACCCACTACGACGTCCCCAAGGCGAAGGCCTGGGACAGGGCCGTCGAACTGCTCGACCTGGTCGGGATCCCCAACCCCAAGCAGCGCGTGAAGGCGTTCCCGTTCGAGTTCTCCGGCGGCATGCGGCAGCGCGCCATGATCGCCATGTCGATCGCCAACGACCCCGACGTGATCATTGCCGACGAGCCGACGACCGCCCTGGACGTCACGATCCAGGCGCAGATCCTCGAGGTGCTGAAGAAGGCGCAGCAGGAGACCGGCGCGGCGATCATCATGATCACGCACGACCTCGGCGTCGTCGCGGGGATGTCCGACAGGGTGACGGTCATGTACGCAGGCCGTCCCGTCGAACAGGGGACTGTGGACGACATCTTCTACCGGCCGCGGATGCCCTACACGATCGGCCTGCTCGGGACGGTGCCGCGGCTCGACCAGAGCAACGAGGGCGCGCTCCCGGTGCTGGAGGGCAACCCGCCCTCGGTGGTCGACCTGCCGCCCGGCTGCCCGTTCGTCCCCAGGTGCCCGATGGCCGTCGACCTCTGCCTGGGCGTCGAGCCCGAGCTGGAGAGCACCGACGAGCCCGGCCACCGCGCCGCCTGCCACAGGGTGCGCGACGTCATCGGCGGCAACCTGACGCACTCCGACATCTTCCCGGCTCCCGAGCTGGCGAGCTCGGAACTGGCGCGGGTGCCGCGCGAGGACCGTCCGGTCGTCATCGAGCTCGACGGCCTCAAGCGGCACTACCCGCTCATGAAGGGCGCCATCTACCGTCGTCAGGTCGGCACCGTCTACGCGGTCGACGGCATCGACCTCGAGGTCAGGGAGGGCGAGACCCTGGGCCTGGTGGGCGAGTCAGGCTGCGGCAAGAGCACCACGCTGCTCGAGATCCTCAACCTCGGGAAGCCGACCGGCGGCTCGGTGAAGGTGCTCGGACGCGACACCAACGGCCTGGACAGGAAGTCGCGCAAGGCGTTGCGCAGGGATCTCCAGGTCGTCTTCCAGGACCCGATGGCCTCCCTCGACCCGAGGATGCCGATCTTCGACATCATCGCGGAGCCGATGGGAGTCCACGGCTACGGCAAGGACGTCATCCAGAAGCGCGTGGGGGAGTTGCTGGAACTGGTCGGCCTGGAGCCGAGCCACGCCAGCAGGTACCCGCAGCACTTCTCGGGCGGCCAGCGGCAGCGCATCGGCATCGCTCGGGCGCTCTCGGTGGAGCCGAAGGTGATGGCGCTGGACGAGCCGGTGTCGGCCCTCGACGTGTCGATCCAGGCGGGCATCATCAACCTGCTCGACGACCTCAAGGGCAAGCTGGGGCTGTCGTACCTGTTCGTCGCGCACGACCTCGCTGTCGTGCGGCACATCGCCGATCGGGTCGCCGTGATGTACCTCGGCAAGATCGTCGAGATCGGCGACGTCGACGAGGTCTACAACTCGCCGGTCCACCCGTACACCCAGGCGTTGATGTCGGCGATCCCCATTCCCGACCCGCAGACCGAGCGGACGCGTGAGCGGATCATGCTCTACGGCGACCTGCCGAGCCCCGCCGATCCGCCCTCCGGCTGCAAGTTCAGGACGAGGTGTCCGTTGTACGCAGCCCTCCCGGAGGCCGACAGGGTGAGGTGTCGCGAGGAGGTCCCGGCCCTGCGCGATTTCGGGGTCGATCACCGTGCGGCTTGCCACTATGGCGAGGCCCGCCACCTGATCTGAGACGGTTCGGATCACCGGTTGGGAACGTAACGCTTGGGTAACCCTTGAATCTGGCTTTCTGCTGTGACTGAATTCTCGGGTACCGTGTCAGCGCATGCGGTAGCGCATGACGGCCTTTCGGGAGGCCGTGCGAAACGGAGGAAAAGTGAAGCAACTCAAAGTCTTGCTGCCGATCGCAGCGAGTGGGCTGGCTCTGGCTCTCACCGCCTGCGGTGGACCAGCACCCACCGCGGCGCCGAGCGGCTCGGCCCCGGCGTCGTCAGCTCCGAGCGGCTCGGCGAGCACTCCTGCTGCGAGCGCGGGCTGGGACATCAAGGAGACCCCGCGTGAGAAGTTGAAGGAGGGCGGCGAGTTCATCGGCTCCATCAGCCATGAGATCCCGACCTGGAACATCTACTCCGCAGCGGGCAACGACTCGGAAGAGGTGCAGCTCACTGCTCCGATTTCGCCCGCCTACTACGACTACAACGGCGTCGGCGACGCGATCCTCAACCCCGACTACCTGGTGTCGGCGGACGAGGCCGTCAACGGCGGCAAGCTCACCATCACGCTGAAGCTGAACCCGAAGGCAGTCTGGAACGACGGCGAGGTCATCGGCGCCGACGACTGGATCGCCACCTGGAAGGCGATGAACGGCGAGGACAAGGACTTCAGCGTCGCGTCGAGCGACGGCTGGGACCAGATCGAGTCCATCAAGGCCGGCGCCGACCAGCAGGAAGTGATCATCAACTTCAAGTCGACCTACCCCGACTGGACAGCGATCGTCTCCGGCGGCCCGCTGCGCGCCGAGGGTGTCGGCACCCCGAAGGACTTCAACGACGGCTGGGGTGAGCCGAAGGACGCCTACTTCACCGGCCCCTACAAGATCACGAGCTGGGACAAGACCTCCGGCACCGTCGTGATGGAGCCGAACCCGAACTGGTGGGGCGCCAAGCCGTTCCTGACCAAGCTCACCTGGAAGCAGATCCCGTCCGAGTCCGTCGCGTCGGCGTTCGCCAACAAGGAACTCGACTACATCGACATCGGTGCTGACGCCGACGCCTACCAGCAGGCCAGCAACACCCCGAGCGCCGAGATCCGCGTCGCCGCCGGCCCGAACTACCGTCAGTTCACCTTCAACGCCGGTTCCGCGGTGCTCAAGGACCAGAACGTTCGCCAGGCGATCGTCATGGGCCTGAACCGGACGATCATCGCCAAGGCCGACCTCGCCGGCCTGCCGGGTGATCCCCAGCCGCTCAACAACAACCTCTTCGTCATGGGCCAGAAGGGCTACGTCGACGAGGCCAAGGCCACCGGCATCGACTACAACCCCGAGGGCGCCAAGCAGAAGCTCGAAGCTGCCGGCTACACCATGGGTTCCGGCGGTTTCTACGAGAAGGACGGCAAGCAGCTTGACGTCGAGTTCGCGGTGCTGGGCGGCGTGAAGGCCTCCGAGACCGAGGGCCTGCAGGCGCAGAACCAGCTCAAGGAGATCGGCGTCAACCTGAAGCTCCGCACGATCGACACCACGAAGGACTGGCCGGCAGTGCTGACCGACCACAAGTTCGACATCATCGCGTTCTCGTGGATCGGCACGCCGTACCCGTTGAACAACATCGGCCAGATCTACGGCGGCGGTATCGACTCCAAGACCAAGAAGTGGGTCGCGAGCGATTCCAACTACGCGCAGCTGCAGATTCCCGATGTGGACACCCTGAAGCCGCAGGTCGACACCGAGATGGACGCCGCGAAGCGTCTCGAGCTCGGCAACCAGGCGGCCGAGGCGATCTGGACCGCGGTGCACACGCTGCCGCTGTACCAGCGCCCGATGCTGATCGGTGTTCCGAGCGATCTCGCCAACATCGGCGCCATGGGCATGGCCCGGGTGCCGAAGTGGGAGAACGTCGGCTACCTCGCCTGAGGCTGAGTAGCTGATCCGAAGTCACAGAGTGGGGCGGTCCGTAAGGGCCGCCCCGCGCTGTTT
>JAEWIK010000142.1 GCA_023387135.1 Actinomycetes bacterium
ACGGCGCTTCCAGCCGATCCAGGTGGCCGAACCTTCCATCGCCCTCACGATCGACATCCTTCGCGGGCTGCGTGACAGGTACGAGGCTCACCACAGGATCACCATCACCGACAGCGCGCTGACCGCCGCCGCCCAGATGGCAGACAGGTACATCTCCGACAGGTTCCTCCCCGACAAGGCGATCGACCTGATCGACGAGGCTGGCGCACGCCTGCGGATCCGTCGCATGACGGCCCCGCCGGACCTGCGCGAGTTCGACGAGAAGATCTCCAGCGTCAGGCTCCGCAAGGAAGCCGCGATCGACGCGCAGGACTTCGAGCTCGCCGCCCGTCTCCGCGACGACGAGCGCAAGCTGCTGCTCGCCCGCTCGGAGAAGGAGGAGGCCTGGAAGATCGGCGACCAGGACGTCCCCGCCGAGGTCGACGAAGAGGCGATCGCCGAGGTGCTGTCCAGCGCCACCGGGATCCCGGTCTTCAAGCTGACCGAGGAGGAGTCCGCCCGCCTGCTCCGCATGGAGGACGAGATCGGCAAGCGCTACATCGGCCAGTACGACGCCGTGAAGGCGCTGTCGCGGTCGATCAGGCGTACCCGCGCCGGACTGAAGGACCCCAAGCGTCCTTCGGGGTCGTTCATCTTCGCCGGGCCCTCGGGCGTCGGCAAGACCGAGCTGACCAAGGCGCTCACCGAGTTCCTGTTCGGTGACGAGGATGCGCTGATCACCCTCGACATGAGCGAATACTCCGAGAAGCACACCGCCTCGCGGATGTTCGGCTCGCCTCCCGGATATGTCGGATACGAGGAAGGTGGCCAGCTCACCGAGAAGGTGCGGCGCAAGCCGTTCAGCGTGGTGCTCTTCGACGAGATCGAAAAGGCCCACCCCGACATCTTCAACTCGCTGTTGCAGATTCTGGACGAGGGTCGCCTGACCGACGCCCAGGGCCGCGTCGTCGACTTCAAGAACACAGTGATTGTCATGACGACCAACCTCGGGACGAGGGACATTTCCAAGTCAGTCAATCTCGGGTTCAGCCAGTCCAGCGACACGGCGAGCAGCTACGAGAAGATGAAGGCCAAGGTCTCCGACGAACTCAAGCAGCACTTCCGTCCTGAGTTCCTGAACCGCGTCGACGAGATAGTCGTCTTCCACCAGCTCTCCACCGAGGACATCGAGCGCATCGTCGACCTCATGGTGGGCGAGATCGAGACCAGGCTGAAGGACCGCGACATGGGCATCGAGCTCACGCCGGCCGCCAAGTCGCTGATCGCCAAGCGCGGTTTCGACCCGGTGCTGGGTGCCCGCCCGTTGCGCAGGGCCATCCAGCGCGACATCGAGGACATCCTCGCGGAGAAGATCCTCTTCTCCGACATCCACGCCGGCGAGATCGTCGTCGTGGACGTGGCGCCCGAGGGGTCCGAGCAGCCGTTCACCTTCACCGGTGTGGCGAAGGCTCCCATGTCGGAGCTGTCCACGGCGGAGTTGGGCCAGGTCGGCTGACGAGGGCGGGTTCGCCCGCCTGCAGGGGACACCAGAAAGGCCCCGGGACAGCGGTCCCGGGGCCTTCTGCATGCACGCCGTCTGTCAGGGCATCGCGCTGCTCGACGCGACGATGGCGAAGATCGTGATGAGCACGGCCGCGATGATGGCCAGGATGCCGAGCAGCGTCCCCACGAGGCCGATCCACTTGCCCGCGGTCAGCATGGGGCTCGGCCGCCACCTGCCCGGCTCCTTGCGCATCTGCGAGGTGCCGATGGCGCCGAGGATCCAGGCCACCGGGAACGTGATAGCGGTGAAGAAGCCGGCGATGCCCAGAACGAGCGCCGCGACGGCGTAGGGATGTTCGGGCTGCTGCGGCGGATAGCCGGGCTGGTACACGTACGGCTGGGCGGGCGCCACCTGCCCACCGGGCGCGGCGGCCGGCTGGCCGTACTGGTCGTAGCGCGGCTGCTCGTAACCCGGAGTGGCCGGCTGCTCGGCGGGCTGGGACGGCTCGGGATAGCCGAGCGGCGCGAACGACGGGTTGGTGTAGCCGGGAGCCTGCGAGTCAGGCGTCTCCCGCTGCGGCGCTGGTTCGCCAGGCCGGGACCAAGGGTCTGTCATGCTTCCTCACCTGTTTGACGGTTTGCTCCACCGTATCGAACGGTGGCGGCTCGTCAGTAGGGTCCACGGCGTGGTGGTGTGAGCCGTCGCTCACACTCCTTGCTCAGACTCCCTGCATCACGCGGACGCCGCCGACCCGCACACCCCCGCCGAGCAGCGGGGTCTCGTCCAGGTCGGCGGGCCCCTGCACCCCGAGGCGTCGCAGGGCAGCGTTCAGCAGGGGCGGACGGGCGCGGTCGGCGCCGTCGTCGATCTTCACGGCGACCGCTCCCACGCCGGGGACGGCCGCCACAGCGACGCCCTCGGCGCCGCCCTTGGTGAGCAAGCCGGGGACCGCGTGCATGAGCTTCGCGTCGTCGGCGCCGGTCCCGGACATGATCTCGGGGAAGGCGCGCATCGCGTCCGCCACCCGCCGCTCAGGGGG
>JAEWIK010000107.1 GCA_023387135.1 Actinomycetes bacterium
GTCCCCGACTGGGTCGACAGCAGCCACGACAGCCGCATCCCGGGTGCCAACCCGTCCAGCGGCAGCCGCAGGTCGAAGGCCCTGTAGGAGACGAGTTCCCTGCCGAAGTACCTGTAGGAGTGCCGCAGGCCCTGGTCGGGCAGCACCGCCTCGCCGAGCGCCTGCCCCACCCGCTTCCCGCCGGGGACGGCGCCCGCCGCGCGCAGGGTGAGGACGTCGCCGTCACAGAAGCCGGGGCTGTCGACGAAGCCGTAGACCAGCAATTCCCCGTCCAGCGCGAGGATGCTCTTGATCTCGACGGTGGCGGGCCCCGATGTCTCTCCCCGGGCCGCGAGCAGGTAGCGCCGGAAGTGCTCGGGCACCTTGCCGATGCGCTCGGCGAGGGCCTCGGCGTCGAGGCGGCGCGCGAGCCCGTCGACCTGTTCGAGGAACCCGTCGAGCGCCTCGCCGGCGAGCACCCGCTTGTCGTTGTCGCCGAGGTTGCGCAGGAACCTCGCGTAGAGCGCGAGGATCGCGGCCCGCTGCCAGGCGACCGGCCGCCCTGCCCCCAGTTCCGCTGCCAGCCAGGCGGCGAAGTCGAGGTACCAGTCGACGTCGTAGGGACGCTCGGGGCCTTCGATGTCCCAGTTCGACCCCGCGGCGGCGACGTCGGTCCGTCGCTCAGCGGTCGTCACCGAACGACTCCAGGGTGCTCACGAGCCCTTCGCGCAGCGACACGCGTGGCAGCCAGCCCAGCGCTTCCAGCCGCGCCGTCGACACCGGGACGTAGCCGAACGTGCTGTACCCGGACGGCGTCGTCGCGGGCCCGAGGACGACCTCGGGCACCCGTGTGTGACCCGCCACCGGCAGCGTGGCGAGCAGGTCGGCGAGGGCACGGATCGAGACCGGCTCGGTCTCGTTGGCGATGTTGTAGACGGTGTCGTCGGCCCCCGCCAGCAGGGCCGTCAGGATGCCGCGCACCGCGTCTGTCACGTAGCAGTAGCCGCGCACCGCCGAACCGTCCGAGGCCAGGACGAGGTCGCTCCCCGCCAGCCGCGCGCCGACGAGGTCGGCCATCGCCCTGCCGTCGCCGGCGAGCCGCATGCCGGGGCCGTACACGCTCGCCAGCCGGTAGGACTGGAAACCGATGCCGAACTGCGCCGAGGCCGCCGCCAGGACGCTCTCGGTCATCCGTTTGGCCTCCGGGTAGGAGTTCCGTGGCGAGAGGTGGTCGAAGACGCCCGGGACGTCTTCGGTGAGCGGCGCGGCTGCCGTCCCGTAGACCTCGCGGGAGGAGAAGTAGGCGATCCTCCGCGAGCCCCCGTGTCGCGCGAGTCCGACGAGGTCGAAGACCGCCTTCACGTTCGCCGCCGCGACCCCGTACGGGTCCGCTGCGTAAGCCTTCGGGCTGGAAGCACCGCCGGCGTGCAGGATCACGTCGGCCCGGCCGAGGTAGTGCAGCGGTTCCCCGAGATCCTGCTGCAGCAGGGCGATGTCGCCGCGCCGCGGGTGCGCAGCGTAGGAGTGTTCGGCCTTGGCCAGGTCGCGCACGAGGCAGACGACCTCGATGCCGAGGTCGGCCGCCGCCGAGAGTTCCGCGAGCGCGAACGCCGTGTGCCTCGCTATCAGCCCGCCCGCCCCGGCGACCAGGACGGTCTGGCCCGCCAGGGCGCCGGCGGAGGAGGCGATCACAGGGTCGGAGACGACGGCCTCCACGTCCCGAACGACTGTCCGGTTCACCTCTCGACCAACTTCCGGCTGAGCAGCCAGCCGCGGAAGAAGTCCACGTCGCTGGAGTGCGTGATCTTGAGGTTGTCGTGGTTCCCCACGACGAGGTTCACCGCGTGCCCGGCGCGGCTCATCAGCGTGGCGGAGTCGACGACGTCGGTGTAGGACGGGTCGGCGCCGCGGAGCCGCTCGTGGGCGGCGAGGATCTCGCCCAGCCTGAAGACCTGGGGGGCCTGCGCGACGTACGCGGAACTGCGCCGGCGGAGCTCGTCGGCGACCAGGCCGTCGCGCGAGGACAGCGGTGTCTCGGCCACGGGCCTGACCGTCACAGCGTTGCCCAGGTCGGCGGCAGTGGCCAGCAGCCTGTCGATCAGGTCGGCGGTGATGATCGGACGCACCCCGTCGTGGATCACGGCGAGGGTGTGGTCCTCCCACTCGGCGCTGGCCGCCAGCAGCGCGTTGCGCGTGGAGTCCTGCGAGGTGGCCCCGCCGGCGACCACCCGCCGCAGCTTCGACACCCCCGCCTCGCGCGCGATGTCGGCGAGCCTCGGCTCCCAGCCCGGCAGGCAGGCGACGTAGAGCGCCGCGATGCCGGGGTGCCGCTGGAAGTGGTCGAGGGTGTAGCCGATGATCGGCCTGCCCGCGACCTCGCGGAACTGCTTGGGCTCCTCGGAGTCGCCGAGGCGACTTCCCACCCCGCCGGCGAAGATGATGGCGACGGCGCTCACCGGCTCACCCCGCACCTATGCGCGGCCCCGGACCTGCTCATGCAGGCTCCCTGCGGTCGACGTCGACTATCCAGTAGCGCTGCACTGTCTTGACGAACAGGGAGTGCGCGTTGCGTGCCTTGGCGGGCTTCTTCGAGTTCGAATCGCGGATCAGCACGTCGTCCCCGGGCGCGTCGTACCACAGGACGTAGTGGGCCTCGGTCGTCCACGGCCCCACGCCCATGAGCGCTAT
>JAEWIK010000209.1 GCA_023387135.1 Actinomycetes bacterium
GGCCAGGGCGGCACGGTGGTCGTGGAGCGGACCGCGCTGGCGCGCGTCCTCGGCCACGACGTGCCGGCGAGCCTCGGCTGGGTGGCGGGCCCGGACGCCGGAGCCCGTCTCAGGCAGGTGCTGGGGGCGACCGACGCCAGGGTCCTCACCCGCGACGACTGGCTGGCAGACCAGGCGGCGGCGCCCCTGCCGCGGGCGCTCGACTCCCTGTTCACGGGCGCCTGGGCCGTGGCGGCGGGCCTGGCGGTGCTCGCCGTCGTCCTCATGGCGGCGTCGGGGTCGTGGGAGCGCACCCGGGCCTCGGCCCAACTCAGGGTCGTGGGCACGCCGCGCGCCGCCGCGTCCCGGGTCGCGTGGCTGGAGTCGGCGGTGCCCGCCGTCCTGGCCGGCGTCGTCGGACTGGCAGTCGGTGCCGGTCTCGCGGCGCTCCTCGTCGGCGCGCTCGACCTCAGGTCGGTGACCGGGGGTCGGGATGCTCCTCCCCTCGTGGTCGCCTGGTGGATCGTCGTCCTGCCGTTGGCGCTCGGCCTCGTGGCCCGGGTCTCCGTCCTGGTGGCAGGGCTGCGGCACCACAACGAGCCGCTCGGTTCGCTCATGCGCGCCGCCTGACGGTCGAGGACGTTGGCACCGGCCGGCAGCGGCCCTGCGCGACAGCGGTCAGGTGTCGTCAGGACTGACGGGCGGCGCGAGGGTCGAACCCGACCTGCAGCAGGAGGCCGAGCTGGTCGGCGACCCCCCAGTGCTCGACCATGAGGTCGTTCTCGAACCTGCCGACGTCGAACACGTCGACCTCGACCGGCCCGTTGGAGGGCGGCAGGCCCATCACCGAACCGGTGTTGACCCCACGGGCCTTGTTCCTCACCCAGACCGTGTCCCCGGCAACCACGAGGTCTTCGACGGTCAGCGAGAAGTCGCTCATCCAGCGGTGCAGGATCCTGCTCACGCCCTTGGCGCCCTCGAGCCCGGCATTGTTGCCGCGCTGGTGCTCGACGACGTCGGGGGCGACGAAGGCGTCCAGCACCGTCTCGTCCCCGGCGCCGATGCCCTCCTCGACGATCCTGCGGAAGCGATCGGCGAGATCGGTTGTGTTCATGGCTTCCCCTCTCGATAGAGTCAAACTCTATTCGGATAGAGTGCTACTCTATCCAGGTGAACGTCAACCCTCCGGCGACCACAGGCCCGCGCCCCACGCTTCGCCAGGAACAGGCGGTGGTGACCCGTCAACGCATCCTGCAGGCAGCGCGCCGGCTGTTCTTCGCCGACGGCTACGCGGCGACCACGCTCAAGTCGGTCGCGGCGGAGGCCGGGGTGTCGGTCCAGACCGTGTACGCGGTGTTCGGCAGCAAGGCGGCGATCCTCACAGAACTCCGCTGGATGGTGGTCAACCTCCCCGAGGCTGACGCCGCCCGCGTCGAGGCGATGCAGGCGCCGTCGGTCGGCGAACGGCTCGACAGGTTCGCCCACTCGATCCGCCGGCGCTGGGAACTCGCGGGCGACCTCGTCCACATCGACCAGGACGCCGCCCGGGCGGACCCGACCATCAGGGCGGACGTCGCCCCTGCCGAGGACCGGCGCCAGGCAGGCATCGCTGCGTTCGCGCGCGCGCTCGCAGACGACCTCGACGCACCGATCGACGTCCCGAAGTCGGCAGCGACGATCGACGCGTTGACGATGTACCGCCTCTACGCCCAGCTCGTCGGCGTCCACTCCTGGACCCCCGACGAGTACGAGTCCTGGCTCGCCACCCAACTCCGGGCGGCACTCACCCCCCGAGCCGAGTGAGCACGTCGGCCCCTCCGATCGCCCGGACGACCTGGGGGTCGGCGACGACGACGAGCCTGTCCGTCGCCCGCGACAGGCCGACGTAGAGGCGCTCACGGCTGCGGTCCCGGGTCCCGTCCTCGTTCACGCAGAGGACCACTGCCCGGCGCTCCATGCCCTTGAAGCCGAGGACGTGGCCGTAGAACACGTCCTCGTTCGACCAGAACTCGTCCCAGTACGCGGCGAACCCGAGCGCTTCCTGGCGTTCCTTCTGGACGGGGTGCCGCGCCCCCATGGTGAGCAGGGCGATGTCCTTCGGCTCCCACCCCTCGTCGAGCAGGCGTTCGACCTGATCGTCCGCGGCCTCGATGGCGTCCTCTGTGTTGACCGCCACGAACTCGACCAAGGGGCCGTCGCCTCCCCGCAGCACCATGGAGGTGGGCGCGAGCGGGAGGAAGCCCTCGGCGATCTGCCGGGTGTTGCGGAGGTTGTGATCGAGCACCAGCGGCACCATCGCCAACGGCGGACGTCCGAACCTCGCGAAGACGCGCTGCCGCTCATCGGTGTAGGCGAAGATGCCGCCGACGGATTCGTCCCTGAGAGCACCCACGAGCGGCGTCCACCAGTCGTCGGCGAAGTCCTGTGCCTCGTCGACGATGACGGCGTCGAAGCGGTTCTCGGGGAGCAGTTCGGCGGCTCGGGCGGCCATCAGGCGGGGAAGCTCCGTCTCCCAGAAGTCGGAGTCGTCCCTCGACCCGGTGATCTCGATGCCCCACTCACGGGCCAGGTCTTCGAAGGTGCCGACGAAGGCCGGGCGCTTGGCCGTGGACCCCGCCAGGAGGGACTTTCGCAGGTGGTGCGCGAGGCCGTAGCTGTAGCAGACGACCGCGACCCGCTGGCGTTCGCCGGTCGCGCGGCCGCTCGCCAGGTCGGACGCCTGACGAATCGCGAGGACTGTCTTGCCGCTACCGGCGCCGCCGCGGATCTCGACGCGGTTGAGGAGACGGGTGACGCGCAGCAGCTCGGCCTGTTCCATGGTGAGCCTGTCAGCGAAGGCGGCCCGGTCCTCGGCGATGGCCACGAGGTCGCGCGGGGGCAGGCTGCGGCCGACGAGGATCTCGCGGATCAACTCGACGTCCTGGCGGGTGGGAGGGCGCGCGTCCGTCCGGTACAGCGAGGTCGTGTCCCAGATCCTCGTACCGACCTCTCCGAGGTCGCTCTTCCCCGAGATCTGCCAGCGCGGGCAGCCGGGCGTCGCGAAGTCATCGGCGAGACTGGTGCGGGCGAGCACGACGTGGTGGCTCCAACGCACCCTCGTCGATGTCCAGCGGGGGTCCGCTTCGACGTAGTGGCGCAAGGCGTAGGTGGCGTCGCGCGCCTGGTCGACCGGGCGGATCTGCGCGTCACCGTCCTGCCGGGCGATCATCCAGCGGCCGT
>JAEWIK010000262.1 GCA_023387135.1 Actinomycetes bacterium
GGCCACGACAGACGCCGGCTCGGCCGAACTCCTGCTGGTCGGCGCCCAGGACGAACTGGTGAACCCGACCCACGAGTTCGAAGCGGTGAAGCTCTGACTCAGTCCTTGAAGACTGTGATGCGGGCGCCGAGGGCGTTGAGGCGGCTGGGCAGGTCCTCGTAGCCGCGGTTGATGACGTACACGTCACGCAGCACCGACGTCCCCCGGGCCGCGAGGGCCGCGAGCAGCAGGCAGACCGCCGGACGCAGGGCCTGCGGGCAGACGAGCTCCTGGCCGCGCCAGCGGGTGGGGCCGTTGACGACGATCCTGTGCGGGTCGAGGAGCTGGATGTCGGCGCCGAGCTTGTTCAGGTCGACGAGGTGGATCGCGCGGTTCTCGTAGACCCAGTCGTGGATCAGCGTCCTGCCCTCGGCGACGGCGGCGATCACAGCGAACAACGGCAGGTTGTCGATGTTGAGGCCGGGGAACGGCAGCGGGTGGATCTTGTCGGCGGCGGCACGCAGCTCGGACGGATAGACGGTGATGTCCACCAGCCTCGTGCGTCCGTTCTCGGCGGCGTACTCCTGCGTGAGCGTGAACCGCAGGCCCATCTCCTCCAGGATCGCCAGCTCGATGTCGAGGAACTCGATCGGCGCCCTGCAGATGGTCAGCTCGCTGTGGGTCACGATCGCGGCGGCGATCAGGCTCATGGCCTCGATCGGGTCCTCGCTGGGGGCGAAGGTGATGTCGGCGTCGATCCGCCCGACGCCGCGCACGCGCAGCGTCGTGGTGCCGATGCCCGCGATCTCGACGCCGAGCGCCTGCAGAAAGAAGCAGAGGTCCTGCACCATGTAGTTCGAGCTGGCGTTGCGGATGACTGTCTCGCCGGTGAACTGCGCGGCGGCCATGAGGACGTTCTCGGTCACCGTGTCACCGCGCTCGATCAACGTGACCGAGCGGCTGTCGCTGGCCACCTGCTCGACGTGCGCGCGGTAGAAGCCCTGCGTGGTCTTCACCTCGAGCCCGAAGTTCCGGAGCGCGTGCAGGTGGGGGGTGACGGTCCGGGCGCCGAGGTTGCAGCCGCCGGCGAAGGGCAGTTCGAAGTTCTCCTCCGAGTGCAGCAACGGGCCGAGGAACATGATGATCGAGCGCGTGCGCCGGGCGGCGGCCACGTCCATGGTGTCGAGATGCAGCACCGGCGGACGGACGAGCTCGAGTTCAGACTTGTCGGCCGACCAGGTGACCCTGACACCGATGCTCGTCAGCACCTCGACGAGCCGGTTGACCTCCTCGATCTGCGCGATGCCGCGCAGCACCGTCCGCCCGTGGTTGAGCAGGGACGCGCACATCAACGCGACGGCGGCGTTCTTCGACGACCTGACGTCGATCGACCCCTTGAGGGTCGTCGGGCCTTCGATGCGGAAGTGGGTTGGGCCGCCGGGGCCCGCCGTGATCAGCGGGCTCTCCAGGGCGTGGGCGATCCTGTTGATCATCTCCAGGCTGAGGTTCTGGCCGCCGGACTCGATCCGGTGGATAGCGCTCTGGCTGGTGCCGAGTTCGGTAGCGAGCTGCTGTTGGGTCAGCCCGCGCTGTTTGCGGGCGTCCCGAATGAGGGTACCGATGCTGCTGGGGAGAAGAGCTGCCACGTTCACGACCATATCTCACATGAGAGATGAACGCACGTCCCGGGAGGGATATCTGTGACCTTACCTCCGCGCCGGGCTGCTCGCGGCATGGCGCCCAACTCGGGCCCTTCAACGCCGGGGAATAGAGTGTGGCCCATGACCACACACTTCGACGTCGTCGTTCTGGGCGCAGGTCCCGGCGGGTACGTAGCGGCGGTCCGCGCCGCCCAACTCGGCCTCAACACAGCCATCATCGAGAAGCAGTGGTGGGGCGGCGTGTGCCTCAATGTCGGGTGCATCCCCACGAAGGCGCTGCTGCGCAACGCCGAGCTGGCGCACATCTTCAACGCCGAGGCCGACCTGTTCGGCATCGAAGGCGAGGTCACCTTCAACTACGGCAAGGCGTTCAGCCGCAGCCGCGCCGTGTCGGACCGCATGGTCAAGGGCGTCCACTACCTGATGCGGAAGAACAAGATCACCGAGATCAACGGCTGGGGCACCTTCACCGACGCCCACACCCTCCAGGTGACAGTCGACGGGGGAGAGCAGCAGACAGTCACCTTCGACAACTGCATCATCGCCACGGGCGCCACCACCAAGATGCTGCCCGGCACGTCGGTGTCGGAGCGCGTGTACACCTACGAGGAGCAGATCCTCTCCGACGACGTGCCGGGGTCGATAGTGATCTGCGGCGCGGGCGCCATCGGCACCGAGTTCGCCTACGTCCTCGCGAACTACGGCGCGAAGGTCACCATCGTCGAGTACCTCGACAGGATGGTGCCCAACGAGGACGCCGAGGTGTCGGCCGAACTCGCCAAGGCGTACAAGAAGCTCGGCATCGAGGTGCTCACCTCCACCAAGGTGCAGAACATCGAGGAGCTCTCCGACAAGGTCCGCGTGACGGTGAGCCCGGCCGCCGGTGGAGACTCCCGGGTGCTGGAAGCCGACAGGGTGCTGCAGTCGCTCGGCTTCGCGCCGCGCACCGCCGGCTACGGCCTGGAGAACACCGGCGTCGCCCTCACGGAGCGCGGCGCCATCGCCATCGACGACTACATGCGCACCAACGTCGAGGGCATCTACGCCATCGGCGACGTCACCATGAAGCTGATGCTCGCGCACACCGCCGAGGCCCAGGGCGTCGTGGCGGCCGAGGCCATCGCCGGCGCCGAGACGATGCCCATCAACTACGACATGATCCCGCGCGCCACCTACTGCCAGCCCCAGATCGGCTCCTTCGGCTACACCGAGGAGCAGGCCAAGGCGAAGGGCTACGACGTCAAGGTCGCCAAGTTCCCGTTCTCGGCCAACGGCAAGGCGCAGGGTCTCGGCGACTCGACAGGCTTCGTCAAGATCGTCGCCGACGCCCGCTACAACGAACTGCTGGGCGCGCACATGATCGGTCCCGACGTCTCCGAACTGCTGCCCGAACTGACCCTCGCCCAGCAGTGGGACCTCACCGCCGACGAGGTGGGCCGCAACATCCACGCCCACCCCAGCCTGTCCGAGGCCCTGAAGGAGTCGGTCGAGGGCATCGCCGGCCACATGATCAACCTGTGAGGCAGCCATGCCGGAACTGCACCTGACAGGCGACGAGGTCGCTGACGGACTGCTCTCCCGCGACGCGAACGCCCTGACCATCGGCATGCTGCTCGACCAGCAGGTCACCATGGAGAAGGCGTTCTCGGGGCCGGCAGTGATCGCCGAGCGGATGGGCGGGACGCTGGACGTCAGGGCCATCGCCGCCGCCGACCCGCAGGAGTTCGTCGAGCTGTGCTCGCGTCCGCCCGCCATCCACAGGTTCCCCAAGTCGATGGCCGAGCGCGTCCAGTCGCTGTGCCAGGAGCTTGTCGACACGTGGGACGGCGACGTGACGAACCTCTTCGCCGCGGCCCGGACCGGGGCGGACCTGAAGAAGCTGGTGGGTGGCCTCCCCGGGTTCGGCGCCGCCAAGGCGGCGATCTTCGTCGCCCTGCTCGGCAAGCAGTACGGGATCACTCCCGACGGCTGGCGCGAGGCGGCGGGGGAGTTCGGCCAGGACGGCTACCGCTCGGTCGCCGACATCACCGACTCCGAGTCGCTGCTGAAGGTGCGCGCGACCAAGCAGGCGGTGAAGGCGGCCGCCAAGGCGAAGGGCTAGGCGATCCCGGGGCTCAGGGTCGCCTGGCGAGGACCGCGCGCGACCTGCCCGTCAGGTCGGCGATCGTGCGGGCCTGGTTCAGTCCTGCCGCCGCGACCATGTCCCTGGCGGCCTCGGCCTGCACCTCCGCGTGCTCCATGACGAACAGCCCACCCGGCTTGAGCAGCCGGAGCGCCGCCGCGGCGACGGCACGTGGGATGTCCAGGCCGTCCAGCCCGCCGCCGTACAGCGCGACGTCAGGGTCGTGGTCGCGCACCTCGGGTTCCAGCGGCTCGGCATCGGGCGGGATGTACGGGGGATTGCTGACCACGACGTCCACCAGGCCGTCGAGGTCGGCGAGCACGTCGGGCTCGCGCACGTCGGCCTGTTCGACGCGCAGCGCACCTACCCCGCAATCGCGAGCATTTCTCCTTGTCAGAGCCACAGCGGCGAGCGAGACGTCGACGGCAGAGACCCTCGCCGCCGGCACCTCGGTGGCCACCGAGACGGCGATGCCGCCCGCCCCGCAGCACAGGTCCACGACGATGGGGGAGAGGCCCGTGGAGGCCAGCGCAGCGGCCTCGTCGATGGCGGCCTGCGCGACGACCTCGGTCTCGGGACGCGGGACGAACACGCCGGGCTCGACGCTCAGCGTGAGGTAGCGGAAACCCGTCGTGCCGAGGATGTGCTGCAGCGGCTCGCGCAGCCGGCGGCGCTCGACGAGCTCCGCGTAGCGCGTGGCCGTCGACGCGTCCACCCCGACCTCGGACAGCACGGGCAGGCGCTCGACGCCGAGCACGTGGGCCGCCAGCGCGCGGGCGTCGTGGGCGGGGGAGGGCACTCCTGCCTCGCTCAGCAGCCGCGTGGCGCCTTCGATGAGGGCACGCAGGTCGGGCGTGGGGAGGGCGCTGTCTGTCGGCACGCCCCGCATCATCGCATCGGCGGCTCGTCCCGGGCGAACGCCGACGTCCGGAGCCGGGAATGTGCGGGCCGCTGGGAAGTTATACGTGGGCGTGAAGAAGATCGGATTCCTGTCCTTCGGCCACTGGTCGGCCTCTCCCGGTTCCCAGACGCGCTCGGCGGCGGACTTCCTGCACCAGTCGATCGACCTGGCCGTCGCGGTCGAGGAACTGGGCGCGGACGGCGCCTACTTCCGCGTCCACCACTTCGCACGGCAGGCCGGGTCACCGTTCCCGCTGCTCGCGGCGATCGGCGCGAAGACCTCCAGGATCGAGATCGGGACCGGCGTCATCGACATGCGTTACGAGAACCCCTTCTACATGGCTGAGGACGCCGGGGCCGCCGACCTCATCTCGAACGGCAGGCTGCAGCTCGGCGTGAGCCGGGGATCGCCCGAACAGGTGATCGACGGCTGGAAGTACTTCGGCTACCAGCCGGCGGAGGGGGAGAGCGACGCCGACATGGCGCGACGGCACGCGGAAGTCTTCCTCCAGGTGATCGAGGGCAAGGGGTTCGCGCAGCCGAGCCCGCGTCCGATGTTCCCCAACCCGCCGGGGCTGCTGCGCCTGGAGCCGTACTCCGAAGGGCTCAGGGAGCGGATCTGGTGGGGCGCGGGGTCCAACGCGACAGCCACCTGGGCTGCCGAGAAGGGCATGAACCTGATGAGTTCGACCCTCAAGGACAACGAGAGTGACAAGCCTTTTCACGTCCAGCAGGCCGAGCAGATCCAGCTTTTCAGGGACGCGTGGAAGAAGGCGGGCCACGACCGCGAGCCGCGGGTCTCGGTGAGCCGCAGCATCTTCGCGCTGGTGGACGACACCGACAGGCTGTACTTCGGGGACGACGCGCAGAGCCGCGACCAGGTGGGCTGGATCGACTCGAAGACGCAGGCGATCTTCGGCAGGTCGTACGCCGCCGAGCCCGACGTCCTCATCGACCAGTTGCGCGAGGACGAGGCGATCGCCGCCGCCGACACGTTGCTGCTCACCGTCCCGAACCAGTTGGGGGTGGACTACAACGCCCACGTCGTGGAGAGCATCCTGAAGCACGTGGCGCCGGCCCTCGGCTGGCGCTAGGCGGACGGCTCAGGACTGCGA
>JAEWIK010000384.1 GCA_023387135.1 Actinomycetes bacterium
GAACAGCAGCACGATGACGATGACCATGACCACGCTGGAGTACCAGGTCGCGTAGCCCGGCCAGCGTCCGAGCGGCAGCACCGCCTGCACGAGCATGGTGGTCGCGCTCAACAGGGCGACGACGCCGATCGCCGACGCCCGCGGGATCGGGTTCTTGTCGATGTCGCGCAGCGCCAGCCAGGTCGCCACGACAGCCACCGCCTGGGCCGCGAACACCGGCCACGCCATCGTCACCTGGTCCAGGGTCGTCCAGCCGAGCACGAAGTGCAGGCCGATGAGCAGGGAGATGAGTCCCGCGAGCGTGCCGCCCCTGATGGAGGCGAGCGCCGGGTACTGCCCGTCCCCGGGCACGGTGTGCTTGCGGGCGGCCGCCTCCTCCGCGGGCGCCAGCCAAACCAGCTCGACGACCGTCCCCTTGCCGGGCTGCGACCGCAACTCGACCTTGCCGCCCACCGACTGCATGCGTTCGAGCACCGACAGCCGCAAGCCGAACCTGTCGGACGGGACGCTGGCAGGATCGAAGCCCACGCCGTCGTCGCTGACCACCACGCGGATGCCGGTCACCTTCGCCGCGGGGTCTCCGATGACGGCCCGCACGTGCTTGGCCTCGGCGTGCCGCGCGATGTTCATCGCGGCCTCCCGGGCGGCCTGGCCGATGGCGCTGGCGACCGACGCCGGGACGGTGAGCGAGCTGTCCCTGAACTCGACGCTGACCTTCGCGTCGGGCACCAGCGAGGTCACGACGTCCTCGACCAGCCAGGCGACGTGGTCGACCGTGACAGGCACCCTGTTCTCCGAGGTCTGGCCGGCGGATTCGAGCTGGGCGATGGCGTGCTTGGCGAGCTCTGTCACCTTGGGATCGCGCTCGGTGCCGGTGAGCGCGGCGTTGACGAGGGTGGTCATCACCTCGTCGTGCACGATGCTGTCGAGCCGGCGGCGTTCCTCCACCAGTGCCCGCTCGACGGCGGCGCGGGCCTGGCCTTGCCGCGAGGCGTCGAGGGTGGCGTTGAGCTGCCTGATCGAATCCGTCAGCAGCGAGATGCCGATGATGACGGCGCTCGGGTTGATGACGAGGACGAGCATGTCCTGCATGGCGGAGACCAGCGGGATGCCCTGCCCCGACGGGGTGAGGCGCACCCACGCGAAGGCGGCGCCCGACAGGATCGCATACATGAAGCCCCACTGGGTGCCGATGACGAGCGCCGCCCACACGCTCGCCACCCCCAGGCACATCCACAGCCACGGGCTCCCGTCCGCCGGCTGGCTCGACTGCCAGCTCACCGGCCAGGTCAGCACCCCGGCGAGCACGAGCGCGCAGTAGAGCCGCGCCAGCCACACGACCGAGCGTCCGGCGACCGACCAGATGGTCATGAGGACGGTGACCACCACGATGCCGACGCCGAACAGGATCAACCACCAGCCCGACTGGTTCTGGAGCTGGTCGGCAGCCATGAAGGCGGCTGGGACGAGGCTGCCGAGGCAGAAGAGTGCCACGCCTCTGTGGACCCAGGCTGTCAGTTCGGGGGGTGTCGGGGTACTCACGTGCGGTCCCTCACGCGCCCCAGTCCACGAGACCGTCGCGGTCGTGTTCGCCGCTCGGCCAGACCGCGCGGACGATCCCGGCGGCCGCCAGCGCCTTGCGGCAGCCCGGGCACGGCGGGTCGGTGATGTACGCGGTGGCGCCCTTGGTGTCGCGCGTGGAGAACAGCAGGGCGTTGACCTCGGCGTGGATGGCGATGCAGAAGCCGGGGGTGCCCGGCCTGTCGTAGTCGCCCAGCCCCGGGACCTGGTCGTAGGAGAGCCGGCCCCGCGGGCACGCGCCTTCGAGGCAGTCGGGACGGCCGGGAGCCGCCCCGTTGTAGCCGGTTGCGATGATCCGCTTGTCCATGACGAGGACGGCTCCGACGCGGCGCCTGGTGCACTTCGCGCGGGCGGCGACTGCCGACGCGATGCCGAGGAAGTAGTCGTCCCAACCCGGGACGGTGACCTCCTGGGGCTCGCTCGTCATGTGCTTACAGTAATGGGACGACGCCGCAATAACCGGGCGCTTGATGAATGGTGGTATTCGCGTCCCACGAGCGGCGCGGACACTGCTTGTCCGCATGAATTCGCAAGCTCTGACAAAACCTCGCGGGAGGCGGATTCCGCCCCGCCTCGCGCGCCCGGCGAGAGATGCCGGGAGGGGTCAGCCGAGCACCTCGGGGGCCGTCGCCGCCGTGACGTCGGCAGGCTTCGTCAGCAGCCCGGCGTCGAGCATGAAGGTGCCCATCGCCTGCCACGCCGCCTGGTCGATCAGCCCGTCCGCCTTGCCCTGGGGGTTCACCATGATGGCCGCCGTCGCCTTCCAGGTCTGACGGGCGGCTTCGAGCGCGTCGCCCGTCAGGCCGGGCACCTGGGTAGCGGTGGCGGTCACCGCGCGCTCGGGATCGGCGACAGCGGTGTTGATGCCCGCCACCATGGCCCTGGCCACGCCTTTCACAGTGTCGGGGTACGCCGTCAGGAACTGCCTCGTGGTGATGAGGCTGGCGCCCACGAGCGGAGGTGTCCCTTGGGAGATCGGCAACGAGCGCACGGCGACGCCCGCGAGCTGGAACTGCACGTAGTCGTTGTTGACGAAGCCGACTATCGCGTCCACCTTGTCGGTGGTGAGCGCCGCCTGCTGGGTGTAGCCGATCTCGACGACCTGGACGTCCTGCTCGGTCAGCCCGGCGGTCCGCAGCGCCACCAGCAGCGCGAACCAGGAGGAGCCGAACCTGCCCGGCACCCCGATGCGCTTGCCCTTGAGGTCCGCGAGGGTGGCGATCGGGCCGGCGTCCCTGACGATGACGGCCACCGGGTACTGCTTGTAGTAGGTGGCGACCGACACCAGGTCGGAACCGGATTCGCGCGCCTGCAGCATCTCGTCGGCCCCCGCCAGCACGAAGTCCTCCTGCCCGGACGCGAGCGCCGTGAACAGTCCCTCCTGTGCGCCGTGGTGGCGGAGCGTCGCCGGCGTACCGGTGCCCGCGGCGAACAGTCCGTCCTCCTCGGCCACGTAGAACGGGGCGAACTGGACGTTGGGGATGTAGGAGAGCCCGATGCGGGCGGGCTGCGCGGGCGTGCCCGTCGCCGACGAGGGGGCCGGGGCCGAGCCCGGCGGCGCCGAGGGAGAACTGCAGGACGCCAGGGCCAGGGTCGCGGCCAGCAGGACGGGGAGCAGCCTTCGCATGGGTTTCCTTCCTAGGGGGTGAACCGGGAGTGACGCTCCCAGAAGTAGATGAGGCTGTAGATCGACGCGGCGACGATGCACAGCACGGCGATGGTGGCGAACATGCCGGCGGTGTCGACTGCGTCACGCTGCACGGTGAGGACGGTGCCGAGCCCGCGTCCGCCCATGACCATCTCGCCGACGACCGCACCGGTCACCGACAGCGTGAACCCGTTGCGCAGCCCGGCGAGGACGGCGGGCCAGGCCAGCGGGAACTCGATGTCGAGCAGCAGGCGGACGGTGTCGGCGCCGTCCACGCGCGCGGCGCGGAGCACGTCGGGATCGACGTGGCGCAGGCCGAGCACCGCCGAGACGAGGATCGGGAAGAAGACCATGAGAGCGCACAGCAGGACGACCGAGTAGAAGCCGTAGCTCACCCACAGCACGAGCAGCGGCGCGAGCGCGATGGCGGGGATCGCCTGGGTCGCACCGAGGAAAGGGTGGACGGCGGCGCGGAACCAGCGCGACCTGTGGATCGCCACCGAGAGCGGCAAGGCGACCCCGGCGCCGAGCAGGCAGCCGCCGAAGGCCTCGGCGAGGGTGAGCCCGAGGTACGGCCACAGCTCCCCGCCGGCGAAGTCGGTGACCAGCCGGGACACGACGGCGCCTGGAGACGGCAGCAGGTACTGGGGAACAGAGCCGAGGCTGGTGGTCAGCCACCACCCGGCGAGCAGCACGACTGCCAGCAGCACGGGGGCGGTGACTGAGATGCCCCGCCAGGGCTGTCGCGGTGTCATGATCCTCCGGTCCGACGTGGACCGGGGTGCGTGGAACATCCCGGACGCGCACGGCGCGGCCGAGAAGCCCGTGCTGCCTCCCATCCGGACTTTCACCGTCGGTGCTGGAGTTTCACCAGCTCAACCGTCCCGCAGGTGCGGGCCGGGTCGCGGACTGTCACCGCCGGTTCGGAATTACACCGACCCCGGAGCACGTTCGGGGCAACTGTAGCGCAGCGCCGGCGACGCTCACGTCGAACCCCGAGTACCGGGATGCCCGGTTTCGCTGTCACGGTGACCCGGTTCACGGGCATGCCCGGTACGACGTGGGCGATCCCGGCAGCCGCTGCGAGCGCCCGATCGCCCCGCCTCCGTCCGCATTCGCCGGCTCAGTCCACATGGTGGGCGCACCGATGACAAGATGTGTGCGCAGTCACTCACCCCGCGCGACGCACCGGCCACCAAGCGCGACGCGCTACCTGGAAGGACCCGACGATGCGCATCGCCGTCCCCACCGAAGTCAAGAACCACGAATACCGGGTCGCCATCACGCCCGTCGGGGTCGCGGAACTCGTCAGCCACGGCCATCAGGTGTTCATCCAGTCCGGCGCGGGCCTCGGCTCGTCCATCTCGGACGCCGAGTACGTCGCGCAGGGCGCCACCATCCTGCCGGACGCCGACTCCACCTGGGCCGCCGGCGAACTGGTCATCAAGGTCAAGGAACCCGTCGCCAGCGAGTACCACAGGCTGCGCGACGACCTCGTGCTCTTCACCTATCTCCACCTCGCCGCCGACAGGCAGGGCACCGACGCCCTGCTGGCCGCGGGGACCACCGCCATCGCGTACGAGACAGTGCAACTCTCCAACGGCCTGCTGCCGCTGCTCTACCCGATGTCGGAGGTGGCGGGCTGCCTAGCTCCCCAGGTGGGCGCCCACGCGATGATGAAGGCCCAGGGCGGCAGGGGCGTGCTCATGGGCTGCGTCGGCGGCGTCGCCAACGCCAAGGTCGTGGTCCTCGGTGGCGGCATCGCGGGACAGAACGCCGCCAACGTCGCCCTCGGGATGGGCGCCGACGTGACGATCCTCGACACCGACCTCGAGAAGCTGCGGATGAGCTTCTGGCGGTACGACAACCGGGTCCACGGCATCGTCTCCAGCAGGCTCGCGGTGCGGGAGCAGGTGCTCGCTGCCGACATGGTGATCGGCACCGTGCTCGTCCCGGGAGCGCTCACGCCGAAGCTCGTCACGAACGACATGGTGGCCGAGATGAAGCCCGGCTCGGTGCTGGTGGACGTCGCCATCGACCAGGGCGGCTGCTTCGAGGACTCCCGTCCCACCACCCACGACGACCCCACCTTCACCGTCCATGACTCGGTGTTCTACTGCGTGGCGAACATGCCGGGCGCCGTCCCCAACACGTCGACCTGGGCGCTCACCAACGCGACCCT
>JAEWIK010000037.1 GCA_023387135.1 Actinomycetes bacterium
TTCGGGGGGCGCTGGGAATAGTCACGCGGCGGCGGACCGTGGACGATGCCACCGCCGGGCCACTGGGGCGCACGGGGCGAACCCTGACGGGCGCGACCGGTGCCCTTCTGGCGCCACGGCTTGGCGCCACCGCCCGCGACCTGGCCGCGGGTCTTGGTGGCGTGAGTGCCCTGGCGGGCTGCGGCCTGCTGGGCCACGACCACCTGGTGGATCAACGGGACGTTGGTCTGGACGTCGAAGTCCTTGGCGGGCAGCTCGACTGTGTCGGACTTCGTGCCCAGCACGGGAACTGTGAGGCTCATGCCTGGACTCCCTTCTTGGCTGCCGTCCGCACGACGACGAGGGCGCCCTTGGGTCCGGGCACCGAGCCCTTGACCAGGATCAGCCCGCGCTCGGCGTCGACGGCGTGAATCGTGAGGTTCTGCACGGTGACCTTCTCGACGCCCATCCGGCCGGCCATCCGCGTGCCCTTGAAGACGTGGGACGGGGTGGCGGAGGAGCCGATGGAGCCCGGCGAGCGGTGCTTGCGGTGCACACCGTGGGAGGCGCGCAGGCCGCCGAAGCCGTGACGCTTCATGACGCCCGCGGTGCCCTTGCCCTTGCTGACACCCGTCACATCGACGATCTCGCCGGAGGCGAAGACCTCGGCGGTCAGTTCCTGGCCGAGGGTGTAGGTGGTGGCGTCGGCGGTGCGCAGCTCGACGAGGTGCTTGCGGGGGGTGACCCCGGCGCGCTCGAAGTGGCCCGCTGCGGGCTTGGTGACGTTCTTGGCCTTGACGGCGCCGAACCCGAGCTGGACGGCCGCGTAGCCGTCGACATCAGGGGTGCGGATCTGGGTGACCACATTGGGCCCGGCCTGGATGACTGTGACGGGGACGACCTGGTTGGCGTCGTTCCACACCTGAGTCATGCCGAGCTTGGTGCCCAGCAGGCCCTTGACTGTACGTTCGCTCATCTGCGCTGACCTCACGGAAGCTTGATCTCGATGTCGACACCCGCCGGCAGGTCGAGGCGCATGAGCGAGTCGACCGTCTTCGGCGTGGGATCGAGGATGTCGATCAGCCGCTTGTGGGTGCGCATCTCGAAATGCTCGCGGCTGTCCTTGTACTTGTGCGGCGAACGGATCACGCAGAACACGTTCTTCTCTGTAGGCAGCGGCACGGGGCCTGCCACCTTCGCGCCGGTACGGGTCACGGTGTCGACGATCTTCTTCGCCGAGGAGTCGATGACCTCGTGGTCGTAAGCCCGGAGTCGGATCCGGATCTTCTGTCCCGCCACTGGATGTCCTTCTTCTCGTCGTTGCTCGGCCGGTGCATCTTCCGGACAAGCTGTTCCTCCGACCCCCGGGGTCGGGCGTGTCGGGCCTGTTCTGGGCCGCACGCGATCCGTTTCTCGTTGGGTCGTGGTAGGGCCCGGCACTGACGCGCCAGACGTCCCGAGGGGCCGCCACATGAGCGTCCCCGTCGGAGCAACCTGTCGATTCTCCCATGTGAGGCAAGCAGATGCAAAATCTGCCGGGCGCGGCAGGCACCGGTCAGGCGAGCCGACCGGGCAGCCCTCGTCAACATCCTCGGCGGACCCCCGCGAGGCCGACGTCCCACGCCCTGACGAGCGCCGGGAAGTGGCTGTGCCAAGGCCCAGAATAGTCGAGTGACAACCACCTCAGCACCAGTCGGCGTCGCCGTGCCCACCCGCCGTCGCCTCGGTCTGGGGGTCTTCCTCGGCGTCGCCGCGTCGGCCACGTTCGGGATCTCCGGGCCCATGGCCCGTTCCCTGTTCGAGATCGGGTGGACGCCGATCGCCACCGTCTTCTGGCGCTGCCTGCTCGCCTCGGTGGTCCTGGTGCCCTTCGGGCTGTGGAGCATGCGGGGCAGGCTGCGCGACATCCTCGCCGAGTGGCGCGTCATCGTCGCCTTCGGCGCCATGGGTGTCGCCTGCTCGCAGTTCATGTTCTACAGCGCCGTGAGCAGGATGGACGTCGGGGTGGCGCTGCTCATCGAATACATGGCGCCGGTGCTGCTGGTCGCCGTCGCCTGGGCCCGCACCCGCAGGGCACCCTCGGGGCTGGTCCTGGCAGGGGTGGCGGCGGCAGTGGCGGGCCTGGTCTGCGTGCTCAATCCCGGCGGGGCGACACCCGACCCGCTGGGCGTCGTCTTCGCGCTCATCTCGACGGTGGGCGCCGCGTGCTACTTCGTCATCGGGGCGCGGACGACCCGGCTCTCCCCCATCGCCCTGTCCGCTTTCGGGCTGCCGTGCGGCGCGGCGCTGCTGGGGGTGCTGATCCTGCTCGGTGTCGTCCCCTACGCGACTCCCCTGCGTGACGTCGCCATCCTCGGCCAGCCGTTCGCCTGGTGGGTGCCCCTCGCCGTGGTCGCGGTGATGGCCACCGCCTTGGCCTACGCGCTCGGGGTGACGGGCTCGTCCCTGATGGGCGCCCGCCTGTCCTCCTTCGTCAGCCTCTCCGAAGTGCTCTTCGCCGCCGTCCTGTCCGCCATCCTGCTGGGAGAGATCCCCGCGTGGCTCCAGCTCGTCGGCGCCGTCCTCATCATCACCGGCGTCGTCCTCGTCCGCCTCGCCGCCGACGACGACGCCACGCCGAAGCAGCTGGCGGTCACCGACCTCGGCTGACCCGGCACACCGCCGGCCGCCGCGAGTCGGGCCTCAGCCCTGGCGCTTCTGGATGCTGGCCCATTCGTCGCGCAGGCCCACCGTCCTGTGGAACAGCAGGGGCGTACGGGGGTCGGCGGCGAAGTAGCCCAGGCGCTCGAACTGGACGACGGCGCCGGGCTCGGTCTCGGCGAGGGCCGCTTCGAGCTTGCAGCCTTCCAGGAGCTCGCGCGAGGTCGGGTTGAGGTCGTCCATGGGGTCGCCGGTCGACTCGCCGGGGACCTCGGCGGTGAACAGCCTGTCGTACAGCGCGACGGTGCCGTCGACAGCGTGCGCCGCCGAGACCCAGTGCATCGTCGACTTCACCTTGCGCCCGTCGGGAGCGTCCCCACCGCGGGTCGCGGGGTCGTAGGTGGCGTGCACGGCCAGCACGTTGCCGTCGGCGTCCTTCTCGACGTGGGTAGCGGTCACCAGGTACGCGCCACGCAGGCGGACCTCGCGTCCGGGCGAGAGCCTGAAGAACTTGGGCGGCGGCACCTCGGCGAAGTCCTCGCTCTCGATGAAGAGTTCGCCGCTGAAGGCCACCCGACGGGTGCCGTCGGCGGGGTTCTCGGGGTTGTTGCCGACCTCGAACCACTCCACCACCGCAGAACCGTCGGCGGACGTCGGCCAGTTGTCGATGACCAGCCGCAGTGGGTGCAACACCGCCATCCGGCGCTGGGCCGTGCGGTTGAGCTCCACGCGGACGAACGACTCCAACTCTTCGAGGGTGTGGCGGGAGTTCGTCTTGTTGATGCCGATGTGGGTGCAGAACGAGCGGATGGCGCTCGCGGGATAGCCGCGCCTGCGCAGGCCGCTCAGGGTCGGCATGCGGGGGTCGTCCCAGCCCTCCACGATCTTGTCGTTGACGAGCTGCATGAGCCGGCGCTTCGACGTGATCGTGTGGGTGAGTTCGAGCCTCGCGAACTCGAGCTGCTTCGGCTTCTCGTACGGCAGGTCGAGGTGGTCGAGGAACCAGTCGTAGAGCGGACGGTGCGCGACGAACTCCAGCGTGCACATCGAGTGCGTGACGCCCTCGAGCGCGTCCGACTGCCCGTGTGCCCAGTCGTAGGTCGGGTAGATGCACCACTCGTCCCCGGTGCGGAAGTGGTGCCCGCGGCGGATCCTGTACATGACCGGGTCGCGCAACTGCATGTTCTCGGCCTGCATGTCGATCTTGGCGCGCAGCACCCGGGAGCCGTCGTCGAACTCGCCCGCCCGCATGCTGCGGAACAGGTCGAGGTTCTCCTCAGGGGAGCGGTCGCGGTACGGGCTCTCGATGCCCTGCTTGCCGAAGCCGCCGCGCTGTGCGGAGATCGTCTCGGGGTCCTGGTCGTCGACGTAGGCGAGCCCCCTGGTCACCAGCGACTCGGCCCACTCGTACAACCTGCCGAAGTAGTCGGACGCATGGACGACGCTGGCGGGAGTGAAGCCCAGCCACTGGATGTCGGCGATGATCGACGCCGCGTACTCGGCTTCCTCGGTGTCGGGGTTCGTGTCGTCGAAGCGCACGTTGCAGACGCCGCCGAAGCGCTCGGCGATGCCGAAGTCGGCGGTGATCGCCTTGGCGTGCCCGATGTGGAGGTAGCCGTTGGGTTCGGGTGGGAACCTCGTCTGGACGCGCCCCGAGTACGTGCCTGCCGCGTTGTCGGCGGCAACCGTGTCGGCGATGAAGTCGCCGGCCGAGGAGAGATCGGGCGCTGTCATGCCGCTGAAACTACCAGTTCACGAGGGGCTCGATTGACGCCCCCGGAGCCGCGGAGACCGTGCTGGCTCCCAGCCCGGGACCGACCCGCCTGCCGGGTCGACAGGACCGCCTGGCTAGGCCTGCGCGGCCGAGGCGAGGGCGGCGCGCAGCCGCGCGAGCGAGGAGTCCCTGCCCAGCAGTTCCATCGACTCGAACAGCGGCGGCGACACCCGCGAACCCGTGACTGCCACCCTGACAGGGCCGAAGGCGAACTTGGGCTTGAGCCCGAGGCCCTCGACCAGGCGGGAGCGCAGCGCCTCCTCGATCTCCTCGTGGCCGAAGGCTGCGAGACCCTCCAGGGCGTCCACCGCCTCGGTGAGCACCCGTCCGGCGTCCCCGTCCAGCGTCGCCCGGGAGTCGTCCGCGATCACGAGGTCGGCATCGGACGTGAAGAGGAAGCCGAGCTTCGGCAGTGCCTCGTCGAGGGTCACGAGCCGCTCCTGGATGAGCGGCACCGCCCGCTTGAGCAGGTCAGCCGTCGCGGCGTCCGGGGTCGACGGCCACCGCCTCGTCCACACCAGGTGTTCGATGAGGCGGTCGCCGAGTTCGGCAGGATCGAGCGCCCTGATGTAGTGGCCGTTCAGCGAGTTCAGCTTGGCCAGATCGAAGATGGGGCCGGTGGTGTTGACCTTCGACCACTCGAAACCCGCCACGAACTCGTCGAAGCTCTCGACCTCGTTGGCCCCCTCCGCCGCCGGGTAGCCCAGGAGCTGGAGGAAGTTGCGCAGCGCCTCGGGCAGGTAGCCCTGCTCCCTGAACCACATCAGCCTGGCGGCGGGGTTCTTGCGCTTGGAGATCTTCGACTTGTCGGTGTTCCGCAGCAGCGGCATGTGCGCGAAGGCGGGCGGGGTGAGGCCCAGCCAGCGGTACAGCAGCAGGTGCTTGGGGGTGGACGAGATCCACTCCTCGCCACGCACCACGTGCGTGATCCCCATGAGGTGGTCGTCGACCACCACGGCCAGGTGATAGGTCGGGAAACCGTCGGCCTTGAGGATCACCTGGTCGTCGGGACGGGGGGTGCTCACCTCGCCGCGGATCAGGTCGGTGAAGCTCGTCGGCGCGTCGTCCGGAATCAGCATGCGGACGACGGGGGTCTCGCTGAAGCCGGGCAACGCCGCGCGCTCCTCGCGCGTCCTGCCGTAGCAGAGCCTGTCGTAACCGGTGGTCGCCTGCTTGGTGCGTGCCTGTTCGGCGCGCATCTCCGCCAGCCGCTCGGGAGAGCACCAGCAGTGGTAGGCGTGCCCGTCGGCCAGCAGCCTGTCGACGAACGGACGGTAGGTGTCGAGCCGCTCGGACTGCCGGTACGGCGCATACGGGCCGCCCACGTCGGGCCCCTCGTCCCAGGGCAGGCCAAGCCACCGCAGCGTCTCGAAGATCTGGCTCTCGGACTCGGCGACGTAGCGCGCCCTGTCGGTGTCCTCGATGCGCAACACGAACGCGCCGCCCGTCTTGCGGGCGTAGGCGAGGTTGAACAGCGACATGTACGCGGTGCCGACGTGCGGATCGCCGGTCGGGGACGGAGCAACGCGGAGCCGGGCTGGAGTCAGGGTGTCTGTCATGGCCGCTACAGGATAGACGACCGGCGCCGGTGTCCCGGTCGGCCGGAGACGTCGTCCGCTCCCCGCCGTGACCCACAACGCCTCGCCGAAACGCTCCGGCGCCGGCCCGCGCTCCTATGCTTCAGCCATGACGCAGATGGAGGAGCACGTCGGCCCGGTGGAGATCATCGCCTTCCACCTGCCGGAGGGCATGTCGCCCGAGCCGTGGCAGCAGCTCCACGCCGCCGTCGACGCGGGGCTCCTGCGGGTGCTCGATCTCGAGTTCCTGCACCGCGTCGGCGAGGACGAGGCCGAACTGCTCGACGCCGCCGACCTGCCCGAGGTGGTGGGGTTCACGGTGCCGGGCTTCGAGGGCTCGGCGACGGGCCTGCTCGACGACGACGACGTCGTGGGAGTGCTGGCGGAGGTCGCGATCGGCAGCGTGGTGGCGGTGCTCTTCGTGGAGCACCTCTCGATGATGCCCGTCATGGCGGCCTTCGAGAGCCACGGCGCCGTCACGGTGCTGGAGGGCCCGGTCGACGCCGACGAACTGGCCCGCGTGATCGACGAGGCCGACCGGGCAGGCAAGGCGTGACCGCCCGGGGATAACTAGGATGCCGCCATGACAGCAGCCGTCACAGTGGTGGGCGAGGCCCTCATCGACATCGTCGTTCCGCCCACCGGGCCGACCGCCGAACATGTCGGAGGCAGCCCCGCCAACGTGGCGATCGGCCTGGCACGGCTGGGGCATCCGACCTCGCTCGCCACCCATCTCGGCACCGACGACCGCGGCACGCGCATCGCGGCCGTCCTGGACGCCGAGCACGTCACGCTCGCTCCCGGCAGCCTGGCGGCCGAGCGCACTCCCACGGCGACGGCGAGGCTGGACGAGGCCGGCGCCGCCACCTACGAGTTCGACCTCGAGTGGCGCCTCGACCCCGGGTTGGAGGTCCCGACAGGCGCCCACCTCCACACCGGTTCCATCGCCGCCGTCCTCTCCCCCGGCGGCGCGGCGGTTGTGACCATCCTGGAGACGTCCCGCCAGCGGGCGACGATCTCCTACGACCCCAACGTGCGGCCGAGCCTGATGGGCAAGGCGGAGGCCGCCGGGGCGACCATCGAACACCTCGTCTCGCTCGCCGACGTGGTGAAGGCGTCGGACGAAGACCTCCGCTGGCTCTACCCCGACGTCGAGGTCGAGGACGTCCTGCGCCGCTGGGCGGCGCTGGGGCCCAGGGTCGTGGCGGTCACGCGGGGTGGCAGGAACGTCACGGTCCTGGTGGGCGGCGAGGTCCACGAACTCCCGGTCCACCCGGTCGAGGTCGTCGACACCGTCGGCGCCGGCGACTCGTTCATGGCGGGGCTGTTGTCGGGCCTGCTGGACGCCGGCCTGCTCGGCGACGCCGCCGCCCGCGCCCGGCTGGTGGCGGCGGGGTGGTCCGAAGTCTTCCCTGCCGTCGTCCGCGCCGTCGAGTGCGCCGCGATCACAGTGTCACGGGCCGGGGCGAACCCTCCCACCCGCGAGGAGCTGGGGCTCGAACCGGCGCCGCGCTGACCCACCCGCGGATGGTGATCCCGTCAGGCGCCGAGCCTGGGATAGCCGCCGCGATGGTGGACGAGCGGATCGCGCTCCTCGGCGATCTCGAAGTGCTCCAGCACGCAGGTCGCCAGCCTTGACCAGCCCACGTCCCTGACGTCGTCCAGCCGCAGCCCCGCCCACGTCCTGTCACCGGCGAGCACCGGACCCCAGGCGGTCTGCGTGAACTCGGCCCGCGCGAACCGCCCACCCGGCGCCGGAGCGAGGCCGGCGAACACCTCGGCGAGGTACTGCTCGTCATGCCGCAACAGCGTCACCGCCGCCGTCCCGGTGCCGGTCAGGGAGTCGGTCAGGTCCGCCAGCGGATCGAGCAGGACCAGCACCCGCGGCGGCTCGCCGCCGGCGATCAGCAGCGAGGAGACGGTGAGCCCAGCCCTCGCGGCGCCGGCGCCGGCGGCCCACAGCGTCACGCCCGCCGCCAGCCGTCCCCGGAACTGCCTGACGGCGTCCCGCGCCCCCTCGGGGTCGAGGAACGGGTGCTCGCGGTGAATCGTCACTCCCCCACCTCCCTGGCGGGCCGGCCTGGCCCGACGAACGACAGGCTAGCCTGCGCGCGCCGGGAGACGGCGTGCACGCGGACGGCAAGAGCGCCGGCCCCCCGAAGGGAACCGGCGCTCTCAGCGACTGGATCAGATCACTTGATGATCTTCGTCACACGACCCGCACCCACGGTCCGGCCACCCTCGCGGATGGCGAACTTCAGGCCGTCCTCCATGGCGATCGGCTTGTTCAGGTGAACCGTCATGTCGGTGTTGTCACCGGGCATCACCATGTCGGTGCCCTCCGGGAGCTGCACCACGCCGGTCACGTCCGTCGTACGGAAGTAGAACTGCGGGCTGTAGTTGGAGAAGAACGGCTTGTGACGGCCGCCTTCCTCCTTGGTCAGCACGTAGACGTTGGCGTCGAAGTCGGTGTGCGGGGTGGTCGAACCCGGCTTGATGACGACCATGCCGCGCTCCACCTCGTCCTTCTTGGTGCCGCGAAGCAGAAGGCCGACGTTCTCGCCCGCACGACCCTCGTCGAGGATCTTGCGGAACATCTCGACACCGGTGATGGTGGTCGACAGCTTCTTCTCGGCGATGCCGATGATGTCGACTGTCTCGCCGGTCTTCACGATGCCGCGCTCGATACGGCCGGTCACCACGGTGCCACGACCGGTGATGGTGAACACGTCCTCGATCGGCATGAGGAAGGGCTTGTCGGTCTCGCGCTCCGGCTGCGGGATGTACTCATCCACGGCATCCATGAGGTCGAGCACGCTCTGCGTCCACTTCGGGTCGCCGTTCATGGCCGGGAACGCCGCCACGCGGACGATCGGGGCGTTGTCGCCGTCGAACTCCTGCGCGGAGAGCAGCTCACGAACCTCGAGCTCGACGAGCTCGATGAGCTCCTCGTCGTCGACCATGTCGCACTTGTTGAGCGCGACCACGATCGCGGGCACGCCGACCTGACGGGCGAGCAGCACGTGCTCGCGGGTCTGCGGCATCGGGCCGTCGGTCGCCGCGACCACGAGGATCGCGCCGTCCATCTGGGCCGCACCGGTGATCATGTTCTTCACGTAGTCAGCGTGACCAGGGCAGTCGACGTGAGCGTAGTGACGCTTCTCGGTCTGGTACTCGACGTGCGCGATCGAGATGGTGATGCCGCGCTGGCGCTCTTCCGGAGCCTTGTCGATCTGGTCGAAGGCCGAAACAGCGTTCAGCTCGGGGTACTTGTCGTGGAGCACCTTCGTAATCGCCGCGGTCAGAGTGGTCTTGCCGTGGTCGATATGCCCGATGGTGCCGATGTTACAGTGCGGCTTGGTCCGCTCGAACTTGGCCTTTGCCACTTGGGCTCCTTTTCGGATGTCGCCACGCGCTTGCCGCGGGGCGGTATTGGTTTTCTGACTGCATTGGTCACGATCCGCTCCAAGGCGGACCTGACCAAGTTTTCTCTACGCCGACGGGGTGAGTCAAACCAAGAGCTTAGGAGGTGCCCCATAACCACCGGTGTGGCTACGCGGCAGGCCCCTACGCTCCGCCACGCCCCTTGGCGATGATCTCGTCGGCCACCGACTTGGGCGTCTCGCCGTAGGAGTCGAACTCCATGGAGTACGAGGCCTGGCCGGAGGTCTTCGAACGGAGGTCTCCGACGTAGCCGAACATCTCCGAGAGCGGCACGAGGGCGCGGACAACCTGGTTGCCGTGCACCTCCTCCATGGACTGGACGTGGCCACGGCGGCTGTTGATGTCGCCGATGACCGTCCCGAGGTACTCGTCGGGGGTCGTCACCTCGACCGCCATCAGCGGCTCGAGCAGTGCGGGATCCGCCTTGCGGGCGGCTTCCTTGAACACCATCGAACCGGCGATCTTGAACGCGAGCTCCGAGGAGTCGACGTCGTGGTACGCGCCGTCCACCAGCGTGACCTTCACGTCCTCCACCGGGTAACCGGCGAGCGGACCGAAGGCCATGGCCTCCTGGATGCCACGATCGACGGCGGGGATGTACTCCTTCGGGATGCGGCCACCCGTGACGGCATTCACGAACTCGTAGCCCTTGCCGGCTTCCTGGGGCTCCAGGGAGATGATGACGCGGCCGTACTGGCCCGAACCACCCGACTGCTTCTTGTGGGTGTACTCGACCTTCTCGACCGGACGGCGGAGGGTCTCGCGGTAGGCGACCTGCGGCTTGCCGATGTTCGCCTCGACCTTGAACTCCCGCTTCATGCGGTCGATCATGACCTCGAGGTGGAGCTCGCCCATGCCGGCGATGATGGTCTGGCCGGTCTCCTCGTCGGTGTGGACGCGGAAGGTCGGGTCCTCCTCGGCGAGCCGCTGGATCGCCAGCGACAGCTTCTCCTGGTCGGACTTCGTCTTCGGCTCGATGGCCTGCTCGATCACCGGTGCCGGGAAGTCCATGGACTCCAGCACGACGGGGTTGGTCGGATCGCACAGGGTCTCACCGGTGGTGGTGTCCTTCAGGCCCATCACGGCGATGATCATGCCGGCGCCGATCTGCTCGATCTCCTCACGCTTGTTGGCGTGCATCTGGTAGATCTTGCCGATCCGCTCCTTCTTGCCCTTCGTCGAGTTCAGCACCTGCTGGCCCGTCTTGAGCACGCCGGAGTAGACGCGGATGTAGGTCAGCTTGCCGAGGTGCGGGTCCGCGGCGATCTTGAACGCCAGCATCGACAGCGGCTCCTCGTTCGAGGTGTGACGCTCGATGACCTGGTCCGGGTGACCGGGGACGAAGCCCTCGATGGCCGGGATGTCCATCGGGGACGGCAGGTAGTCGATGACGGCGTCCAGCATCGGCTGCACGCCCTTGTTCTTGAAGGACGTGCCGCAGATGACGGCGGTGACCTTGGTGGACAGCACGGCGCGACGGATGGCGGCCTTGATCTGCGCGACGGTCAGCTCCTCGCCGCTGTCCTCGGCCTCCAGCCAGAGCTCGGCGAACTCGTCGTCGTGGTCGGCCAGCGTGTGGATGAGCTCCTCACGGGCGGCAGCGGCGGCGTCGGCCATGTCGGCCGGGATCTCCTCGACGACGTAGTCCTCGCCGATCGTGGTCTCGCCGCGCCACATCAGGGCGCGCATGCCGACCAGGTCGATGACGCCCTGGAAGTGGGACTCCGCGCCCACCGGCAGCTGCAGCACCGCCGCGGTGGCGTTGAGGCGCTCACGGATCGTCTTCACGCAGTAGTCGAAGGAGGCGCCGGTACGGTCCAGCTTGTTGACGTAGCAGATCCTCGGGACGCCGTAACGGTCGGCCTGGCGCCACACTGTCTGGCTCTGCGGCTCGACGCCCGCGACACCGTCGAACACGGCGACGGCACCGTCCAGGACGCGCAGCGAGCGCTCCACCTCGATCGTGAAGTCGACGTGCCCGGGGGTGTCGATGATGTTGATCTGGTGGTTCTTCCAGAAGCACGTGGTCGCGGCCGACGTGATGGTGATGCCGCGTTCCTGCTCCTGCTCCATCCAGTCCATCGTCGCGGCTCCGTCGTGCACCTCGCCGATCTTGTAGTTGATGCCGGTGTAGAACAGGATGCGCTCGGTAGTGGTGGTCTTGCCCGCGTCGATGTGGGCCATGATGCCGATATTGCGAACCTTGGCCAGATCCGTCTTGATGTCAATGGCCACGAGGGGTCAACCTTCCGTACGTCGAGTCGAACTGTGTGTTGTCAGGGGTCAGGGCACGGTGTTCGTCACCGTGCCCTGAGAGTGAGGTCAGTGTGAGGCTGTGCTCACCAGCGGTAGTGGGCGAACGCACGGTTCGCCTCGGCCATCTTGTGAGTGTCCTCGCGACGCTTCACCGAGGCACCCAGACCGTTGGACGCGTCCAACAGTTCGTTCATCAGCCGCTCGGTCATCGTCTTCTCACGACGCTGGCGCGAGAAGGAGACGAGCCAGCGCAGGGCGAGAGTGTTCGCGCGACCCGGCTTCACCTCGACCGGGACCTGGTAGGTGGCGCCACCGACGCGGCGGCTCTTCACCTCGAGCGCCGGACGGATGTTGTCCAGGGCCTTCTTCAGAGTCTGCACCGGATCGATACCGGTCTTGGTGCGGGTGCCCTCCAGCGCGTCGTAGACGATGCTCTGGGCGACAGTCTTCTTGCCGTCCAGCAGGATCTTGCTGACGAGCTGCGAGACCAGCGGCGAGCCGTAGACGGGATCGACGACGACCGGGCGCTTCGGGGCGGGACCCTTGCGAGGCATTACTTCTCCTTCTTCGCGCCGTAACGGCTGCGTGCCTGCTTGCGGTTCTTCACACCCTGGGTGTCGAGGGAACCGCGGATGATCTTGTAGCGGACACCGGGAAGGTCCTTCACACGACCACCGCGCACGAGCACCATCGAGTGCTCCTGCAGGTTGTGGCCGACGCCGGGGATGTACGCAGTCACCTCGACCTGCGAGGAGAGCCGGACGCGGGCGACCTTGCGCAGCGCGGAGTTCGGCTTCTTCGGGGTCGTGGTGTAAACCCGGGTGCACACCCCGCGACGCTGGGGCGAGCCCTTGAGCGCGGGCGTCTTGCTCTTGCTGACCTTGTCAGCACGGCCCTTGCGGACCAACTGCTGGATAGTGGGCACCGGCTGGTATCTCTTTCCGTTGTCAGTGTTGCACGTTCTGGCGAACGCAAGTCTGGTGTGTGGGCGGCGGTGTCATCGCGGTCGGACGACCCTGCGACTCACGCGCACGAGGGCCCAGTCTCCTAGACCCGATGGGCAAGTCTAGTAGCTAGTGCGGATTGGGGCAAAACACGCCCCGGTGACAGGAGATGGTTCCGCGC
>JAEWIK010000275.1 GCA_023387135.1 Actinomycetes bacterium
GGTGAGCGACGGCGGCGACCTCGTCGAGACCTCGCTGTGGAGCGGGGTGCCGGGCTGGGAGCCTGGCAGCCGCAGGGCGCTGCTGCTCCCCGGCGGTCACGAGCTGGTGGTGACCGAGCCCGCGCGCTCGCTCGATGCCGGCATGCCGGGGGCCTACCTCTACGAGCCGGATCCCGCGGTGATCAGGGCAGGGGGGGTCGCCCTCGTCGCCGAGGCGGTGGCAGGCAGGGTGCTCGCTCCAGCCATCGCCTATGTGACGTCCGACACCCTCGTGGAGACCCCTTTCGCCACCCGTTTCGCCGTCGAGGACGTGCTGCCGTTCGACGAGCGGACGCTGCGGCGGTGGGTGTCGGCGGCGGGCGTCGGCGCCCTGGAGATCAAGGTGCGCGGCATCGACGTCGACCCGGCCGTGCTGCGCAAGCGCCTCAAGCCGACGGGCACGGCGTCGGCCACGCTCGTCCTCAGCCCCACCCCTCGGGGTGCGCGCGCGATCGTCGCGCGCCGGGTGGCTCCCCGCCTCAGCTGATCCGCCAGGAGTTGGCGGCGAGGCCCTCCGCCTCCTTGTCGGCGACGTTGATGTCGAGCACGAGCGTGTTGCTCTCGTTGCTCAGGGTGAGGGTGATCCAGGTGTTCGACAGGTTCGACACCGTGACGTCGGCGTCGACCAGCCAGGGGTTGCGGCGTCGGATGCCGATGATCTCCTGGTAGCGACGAAAGAGGTCGGCGCCGAAGGGAGCCAGGCCCTCGGGCGTCTCGGGGAAGGGCGGACGGACGGCGTCGTCCCCGTGCTGGCCGTCCTGCTTGATGCCGGTGAAGCCCTGCTCGTCGCCGGCGTAGATGGACGGGATGCCGGGCAGGAGCAGCAGCAGCGCGGCGGCGATCTCCAGGTGGCGCGGCTCGTCGAGCTGGGACGCGATCCGCGTCACGTCGTGGTTGCTCAGGAACGTCTGCGGACGGAACGACCTGCACAGCTCGCGGTGGTGCTTCAGCGCCCAGTCGAGCTGCCACAGGTTGCGCTCCTTGAGCCCGTTCCACAGCAGGTTCCAGAGCTCGTACTGGGTGACGGTGTCGACGCCGGAGGCAGTGACGAACTCGTCATAGGGACCGTGGATGACCTCGCCGAAGATCCAGACGTCGGGGTGGGCCTCGCGCACCCTGTCGACGATCGTCCGCCACGCCTCGGGTCCTGCCGAGTAGGCGGCGTCGAGGCGCCACGCGTCGACACCACGGTCCACCCAGAAGTTCATGACGTCCACGATGTAGTCGACGACCTCGGGGTTCGACAGGTCGAGTTCGACGAGCACCGGGTGGCCCTCGAAGTACCACGGCTGGCCGTCCTCCGACCACTTGATCCAGGAGCCCTCGGGAGTGCCGGGGCCCGCGGCGATGGCGCGCCTGACGAGGATGTGGTCGCGTCCGAGGTGGTTGAACACGCCGTCGAGGCACACCCTGATGCCTCTCGCCTTCGCCTGCGCGAGCAGGTCGTCGAAGTCCTGGTCGTCGCCCAGGCGGGGGTCGATCCGGTAGTGGTCGAGGGTGTCGTAGCCGTGGGTGGACGAGGCGAAGATCGGGGCCAGCAGCAACCCGTTGGCGCCGAGTTCGATCAGGTAGTCGAACCAGTTGACGAGGTGGGGGAGCCGGTGGCTCACCTCCGTGACGGCACTCGACTCGGCGCCCACGAAGCCGAGCGGGTAGACGTGCCACCAGATGGCGGTGGCCGACCAGTCGGACGAGGCTGGCGAGGAGTCATCTTCTGTCGTCATGTCAGCGCACCCTACCAACCGGCACTTGGCACTCGGCTTGATCGAGTGCTAGTGCCGGTATAGATTCGGCTTAGCACTCTCCGGGTGAGGGTGCCAAGGCCACGGTGGCACCGCGACGACACCGGGGCTGCAGATCACCTGACCATTTCAGGGCCTCAGGGCCCACCACGAACGAAAGGGTTTTGACGTGGCAGTCACGATCAAGCCGCTCGAGGATCGCATCCTCGTCCAGCCGCTGGAGGCCGAGCAGACCACCGCCTCCGGTCTGGTCATTCCCGACACCGCCAAGGAGAAGCCGCAGGAGGGTCGCGTCCTGGCTACCGGCCCCGGGCGGATCGACGACAACGGCAACCGTGTCCCGCTGGACGTGGCGGAGGGTGACATCGTCATCTTCAGCAAGTACGGCGGCACCGAGGTCAAGTACAACGGCGAGGAGTACCTGCTCCTGAACGCCCGCGACATCCTGGCCGTCGTCACCAAGTAAGGACTCAACACTCATGCCAAAGATCCTTCAGTTCGACGAGGAGGCTCGCCGCTCGCTCGAGCGTGGCGTCGACACCCTCGCCAACACCGTGAAGGTCACGCTTGGCCCGAAGGGCCGCTACGTGGTGCTCGACAAGAAGTGGGGCGCTCCGACCATCACCAATGACGGCGTCACAGTCGCCAAGGAGGTCGAGCTCGCCGACCCGTTCGAGAACCTCGGCGCCCAGCTCGCCAAGGAGGTCGCCACCAAGACCAACGACGTCGCCGGCGACGGCACGACGACGGCGACAGTGCTCGCCCAGGCCCTGGTGCACGAGGGCCTGCGGGCCGTCGCCGCCGGTGCCAACCCGATCGAGCTCAAGCGTGGCATCGACGCGGCCGTCCAGGCCGTCGAGACCGAGCTCCGCAACCTCGCCAGGGACGTGGACTCCACCGACGACATGGCTCACGTCGCCACCATCTCCGCTCGTGACGAGGTCATCGGCAGCCTGATCGCCGACGCCTTCGACAAGGTCGGCAAGGACGGCGTGATCACCGTCGACGAGTCCCAGACCTTCGGCACCGAGCTGGAGTTCACCGAGGGCATGCAGTTCGACAAGGGCTACCTGTCGCAGTACTTCGTCACCGACCCCGAGCGCATGGAGGCGGTGCTGGAGGATCCGTACATCCTGATCCACTCCGGCAAGATCTCCTCGATGAGCGACCTGCTCCCGCTGCTGGAGAAGGTCATCGGCGCCGGTGGCACGCTGTTCATCGTCGCCGAGGATGTCGATGGCGAGGCGCTCAGCACGCTCATCGTCAACAAGATCCGTGGCGTCTTCACCTCCGTCGCCGTGAAGGCTCCGGCCTTCGGCGACCGTCGCAAGGCCATGCTGGAGGACATCGCGATCCTCACCGGTGGCCAGGTCGTGGCGGTCGAGGTGGGCCTCAAGCTCGACCAGGTCGGTCTCGACGTGCTCGGCCGCGCTCGCCGCGTGGTGGTCACGAAGGACAACACGACCATCGTCGACGGCGCCGGTTCGTCGGACGAGGTGGCAGCCCGCGTCGCGCAGTTGCGCGCCGAGATCGACCGCACCGACTCCGACTGGGATCGCGAGAAGCTGCAGGAGCGGGTCGCCAAGCTCGCGGGCGGCGTCTGCGTGATCAAGGTCGGTGCCGCCACCGAGGTGGAGCTCAAGGAGCGCAAGCACCGCATCGAGGACGCCGTCTCGGCGACCCGTGCGGCGATCGAGGAGGGCATCGTCGCCGGTGGCGGCTCTGCTCTCGTCCACGCCGCCAAGGTCCTCGCCGACGGGATCGGCAAGACGGGTGACCAGAAGGCAGGCGTGCAGATCGTGGCGAAGGCGGTCGTCGAGCCGCTGCGCTGGATCGCCGAGAACGGCGGCGAGCCGGGCTACCTGATCGTCTCCAAGGTCGCCGAACTGACCCCGGGCAACGGCTACAACGCCGCGACCGGCGAGTACGGCGATCTGATGGCGCAGGGCGTCATCGACCCCGTCAAGGTGACCCGGTCGGCGCTCGCCAACGCGGCGTCCATCGCCTCCCTGCTGCTCACGACCGAGACCTCGGTCGTCGACAAGCCGGAGGACGACGAGGCGGAGGCTGGCCACAGCCACTCTCACTGACGCGTCAGCAGGAAACGGGCTCCCACCTCCGGGTGGGGGCCCGTTTCTCGTGATCCGCCACGAGCGGCACGGTGGGGTCGATGGACGAATTACTCGGCTGATCCCACGACTCCTCTGTCACGACCCCCGCTGTGAGCTGGGCGGGCACAGCTAGCCGTTGACGAGCTGGGACACCCTTCCCCGCGAGACACCGAGGATGACCGCCGAGTCCGTGACCGAGTAGCCGGCGTTGCGAAGATGGCGCACCGCCTCGCGGGAACGCCTGGCGGCGTCACGGGACGCCTCGGCAGCCTCCGCCGTGGCCTTGCGCGCCGCCGCCACCTCGTCGCCGAGGTCTCCGAGTTCGGGCACGACGATGATGCGCCACGTCGAATGGTCGACGGAGGGGTCTTCGGTGTCGAGGTAGTCGCGCACCTGCTGCTCGGCGTCCCCGAGCGTGCGGGCCTGTGTGATGGGGTCACCGTCGCGACGGAACTCCCAGCCGCGGATCCAGCGGTGAGCGGTGACAGTGAGGGTCTTCACTTGTCCTCCTTGCTGCGGGCGATGGACTGCACCAGGACTGCAGTTTAGGCGGGGTAAGCATTCAATGTCCATCCTGGCTAAACACCTGTGGACAGCTGCGGCAAGTAGGAGGCCCGCCGCCCCGGCGGCCTCGCGGAGAGGGTGAGGGTTCCGGGGCTTCTAGCGGGACGTGACGAGGGTGGCGCGGGCGGCCTGCAGGACGTGGTCGAGGGTGATGCCGCGGCGGGCCAGCACCTCGGTGCCCTTGCCCGATTCGCCGAAGGTCTCGACGCCGACGACGGCGCCGTCGAGACCCGCGTAGCGCCACCAGGAGTCGGGCCGTCCCGCCTCCACGACGACGCGCGCCCGCAGGGACGGGGGCAGCACCTCGTCGCGATAGGAAGCTGGCTCCTGCTCGAACCACTCCACGCACGGCATCGAGATCACGCGCACCGTGACGCCCTCGTCGCCGAGCCGCCGGGCGGCCTGCAGGGCGAGGCCGACCTCGCTGCCGGTGGCGATCAGAGCCAGCTCGTCAGCCGCAGCCTCCGGGTGGGACCGCCACAGCACGTAGCCGCCGCGGGCGACGTCGGCGTCGGGCGCGGCCGGGAGCACCTGGAGTTCCTGGCGCGACAGCACGAGCGCCGTGGGTCGTTCGGGCCGGGCGAGCAGCCGCCGCCACGCCGCCACGGTCTCGCGGGCGTCGCCGGGACGGACCACGTCCAGCCCGGGGACGAGCCGCAGCGACGTAGTCTGTTCGACCGGCTGGTGCGTGGGACCGTCCTCGCCGACGGCCACCGAGTCGTGGGTGTAGACGTAGACCACCGGCAGCTCCATCAGTGCCGCCAGCCTGCTGCTGGGACGCTGGTAGTCGCTGAACGCGAGGTAGGTCGACCCGAAGGGACGCCACAGCCCGTGCAGGGCGATGCCCGACATGATCGCGGCCATCGCGTGCTCACGGATGCCGAAGCGCACCTGGTCGCCGCCGGGCTCCGCGGCCGAGACGACGGTTCCCGGCAGCGCCACGTTGGTCGACCCCGCGAGGTCGGCCGAGCCGCCCCAGAGGATGCCCGAGGGCTGCAGGGCGCGCAGCACCGCCCCGTTCGCCACCCGGGCAGGCTGTGGCGAGCCGGTGTCGACGGCGTCCAGCGCGGCGGCGTCGGCGCCTGCCAGCAGCGCCCGACGTGCCGCGTCGAGGTCGGGATGGGCGGCGCGCCACGCCTCGAAATCGCTGTCCCACTCCCTGTGCAGGCC
>JAEWIK010000388.1 GCA_023387135.1 Actinomycetes bacterium
GGCGAGTGGCCCGACCTGGTCGGCGAACTCGGGGCCGAGGGCCGCATCACCGCCGAGGTGGCGGCGGCCCACCCGGCGCTGCTCGCCACCGGCCTGGTGGGCTCCATCGACAACGACCTCGTGGGCACCGACATGACGATCGGCGCGGACACGGCGCTGCACAGGATCGTCGACGCCATCGACGCGCTGGCGAGCACCGCCGCGAGCCACCAGCGTTCGTTCGTCGTCGAGGTCATGGGCCGCCACTGCGGCTACCTCGCCCTCATGAGCGCCGTCGCAGGCGGCTGTGACTACGTCCTGATCCCCGAACTGCCGCCGGCCGACGGCTGGGAGGACAGGATGTGCGCCGCCCTGCGTCGCGGGCGGCACGGTGGCCGGCGCGACTCCATGGTGGTCGTCGCGGAGGGCGCCATCGATTCCCAGGGCGAGCCCATCACGTCCGAGTACGTCCGCCAGACCATCGAGCAGAAGCTGCACGAGGAGGCCAGGGTGACGATCCTCGGCCACGTGCAGCGCGGGGGCACGCCGTCGGCGTTCGACAGGTGGGCCTCCACCTGGCTGGGCTACGAGGCGGTGCTGGACGTGCTGCGCGCCGACGGTTCCACCCCTGTCTCGGTGCTCGGGCTGCGGGACAACCGGGTGGCGAGGTTCCCGCTGGTCGAGGCGGTCGCGAAGACGCGCGAGGTGCCGGGACTGATCCGCTCGGGCGACTACGCCACGGCGATGGAGTACCGCGGCGGCTCGTTCTCGGAGATGTCGCAGATCCTCGGCGAACTCGTCGAGCCCGCGCAGGTCGATGCCCCGGAGGCAGCCAAGCGGATAGCGATCCTGCACGCCGGCGGGCTCGCCCCGGGCATGAACCCGGCGGCCCGGGACGCCGTCAGGCTGGGCATCTCGCGTGGCCACACGATGCTGGGCGTGCAGGACGGCTTCGTCGGCCTGCGCGACGGGCTGGTGAGCGAGCTGGAATGGGCTGACGTCGAAGGCTGGCTCGAACTCGGCGGCGCCGAGCTGGGGGTGCGACGCCCGATCCCGACGCTGGAGGAACTGTACGCGGTCAGCCGCTCCATGGAACACCACAGGATCGACGCCCTGCTCGTCATCGGCGGCTGGAACGCCTACCAGGGTGCGCACCTGCTGCACAGGGAGCGTGACCGCTACCCGGCGTTCCGCATCCCCATCGTGTGCGTCCCCGCGTCCATCGACAACAACCTGCCCGGCTCCGAACTGGCGATCGGCGCCGACACCGCGCTCAACGTCGTGACCGAGGCGATCGACAGGATCAAGCGCTCGGGCAGTGCTGCCAAGCGGGCCTTCGTGGTGGAGACCATGGGCCAGTACTGCGGCTACCTCGCCATGATGGGCGGCCTGGCCGGTGGTGCCGAACGGATCTACCTGCACGAGGACGGCATCACCCTCACGACGCTGGTCGCCGACCTCGAGTACGTGAAGCGCAGTTTCGCCGGCAACCGCAAGCTCTTCCTGGCCGTCCGCAACGAGAACGCCAACGCGCTCTACACCACCGACTTCATCGCCCGCCTGCTGGAGGAGGAGGGCGGGGACTCCTATGACGTCAGGACCGCCGTCCTCGGCCACGTCCAGCAGGGGGGCTCCCCCACCCCGTTCGATCGCATTCTCGCGGCACGCCTGGTGTCGCGGGCACTGACGGTGATCGGCGACCAGCTCGCCGCCGGGTCGCACCACTCCTACGCCATCGGGCTCGTGCAGGGCGGCATCGAGCTGACCCCGCTGGGGCACCTGAACGACGTCGCCGATGTGAAGTTCAGGCGCCCGCGCCACCAGTGGTGGATGTCGCTGCGGCCGGTGCTCAGCGCCGTCTCCGACGCCGGCTGACCCAGCGACGGGCCCTAGCCGGCGTCCGACCCCGAACGCCGGATGTCGTCGAGCAGGCGGGCGGCGAGCAGCGAACGGCGCTGGTCGGGTGTGACGTCGACCTCGCCGCGCACCGCGGCGGCGAAGCGCTCGACCCCGTCGATCATGTTGGCGAGCTTGTCGTCGCCGCGCTTGGCGACGCGGAACTCCTCCGAGCCGTCGTGGACGCCCTGGAGCACCAGCACGCGCGGATCGTCGAGGTGGTCGATGACGAGCGTCCCTGCTTCTCCCTCGATCGTGCTGGGGGTGTCGCACAGGGTGATCTTCGAGAAGCTCAGGTCCGCGACGAAGCCTTCATAACAGGCGAGTGCGGCGCCCGCGCCGTCGGCGCCGCCCGCGACCCGCACGAGCCGGGCGTGGACGGCGTCGGGAGCGCCGAACAGCGCCACGAGCGGCTGGAGGCAGTACACGCCGAGGTCGTACAGGGAACCGCCTGCCATCCCCGGGTCGAAGATGTTGAGCCGCTCGCCTGCCAGCACCCTGTCGTACCGCGCCGAGCGCTGGTGGAACCTGAAGCTCACCCGGCGGATGGTCCCCAGCCTCGGCAGCGTCGCCTCGATGAGGGCGAAGCCCGGGTCGTAGAGGTTGCGGATCGCCTCCAGCAGCACGACCCCCGACGCGGCGGCCTGCGCGGTGAGCTCCTCCCACTCGGCGCTGGTGGGGACGGCGGGCTTCTCGACGAGGACGTGCTTGCCGGCCCGCAGCGCCGCCAGCGCCTGGGCATGGTGGACGGTGTTGGGCGATGCCACATAGACGGCATCGACGTCCGGCGAGGCCAGCACCGCGTCGAGGTCGGCCGATGAGGTCGTCGCCCCCACCTCGGCCGCCACCGCCGCCGCGCGCACCGGGTCCCGCGAGACCACGCAGGAGAGTCCCACGCCCTCGAGTTCCGCGACCGCCGCCGCGAACCTGTGCGTGATCATGCTCGTGCCGATTGCCGCGACCCGGATCACCCTCGTCCTCCTTGCTCGAAACCTGCTGAACCGTATCCGACGGCGGTCGTCACGCCGGCGGAACTCTCACCGGGAGTCCACCGACCCGCCTCACGCCCGCGCCCAGCGCGGCGACCGCCCCGCCCAGCAGCGCGAAACCCGCCGCCAGCCAGAGCGCCGCCGGGCCGCCGCCCGCCTCGACCACGACCCCCGCCACGCCGAAGCCCGCCGAGGCGCCGATGATGGCACCGGTGTCCACCCAGCCGAAGGCCTCGGTGGAGTCGGCGGCCGCGATGCTGCCGGAGACCGACGAGGCGATGGCGGCGAAGACGGGCGCCACCCCCAGGCCCGCCACGAAGAGGGCGAGCCCGAGCCAGCCCGGGTGCGCCCACCAGGGGCCGAGCGCGAGACCGGCCGCCACCAGCAGCATCCAGCGCGCCTGCGCCGACCGTCCGGACGTCCACCGGGCGAAGAGCAACCCACCGATCAGGCTGGCCACCGAGTAGAGCGCGAGCAACAGCCCGCCGACGAGCCCGTGATCACCGAAGACCGCCACCACTCCCGCCTCCACGGCGGAGTTGGCGGCCACCAGCAGGAGGCCGGTCAGCATGCCCGTCACGACCACCCTGTGGCGGAGCACCCGTCCCAGTCTCACGCGCCCGGCGGCGGCAGGCATCCTCCGCAACGACTCCAGGAACACCAACCAGCCGGAACCTGCGATCGTGGCGAAGCAGCCGGCGAGGATCGCCGCCCGCGGGCTGACGGCGCTCGCCAGGCCGAACGCGAGGATCGGGCCCAGCACGAAGATCACCTCTTGCGCGGCGGCGTCGAGGGCGAACATGCGGCTCACCTGGTCGGGCTTCAGCAGCCCCGGGTACAGGCTCCTGACGACGGGCTGGACGGGCGGCATGAACGCGCCCGACAACGTTCCGAGGACACAGGACACCACCACCACGAGCCCGTCGGGGGCATGCAGGAGGTCGGCGTAGGCGAGGCCCGCGGCGGCGAACGCGGAGCCCAGCCCCGCGGCGCCGATCACCAGCGGAGGCCCCAACGAGCCGACGAGCCGGCTCAGCAGGGGCGTCGCTGCTGCCCGTCCCAGGGTCATGAGGCCGGTGACCAGTCCGGCGACAGCGTAGGACCCCGTCGACTGCTGGAGGTGCAGCAGCATGGCGATCGGCCAGATGCCGATCGCCATCCTCGCCAGCAGTTGCCCGAGGAACAGGCTGCCCACCTCGGGAGTCCCGAGGATTCGCAGATAGTCGCGCACGGCCGCCTCTGTGTCGAGCACGGCCGCCTGAGCGATCCGTGTACTGTTACTGATGAAAATGTGCCACTTGCAATCATAATCGCGCAGATGGGGCGGTACAATCTGATCATGGAATCAACCAGCAGCCAGGTGGTGTGGATCACCGGCGCGGGCAGCGGCATGGGACGAGCCGCCGCCGTGGTCGCGGCACCGGGCAACCGCGTCGCGCTCAGCGGCCGTCGCACCGAAGCACTCGACGAGACTGCCGCGGCGGTGCGGGCCGCGGGCGGCGACGCCCTGGTGGTCCCGCTGGACGTGAAGGACGCGAGCGCCGTGGGCGGCGCCCACGAGCAGATCACCGACAGGTGGGGCGCCGTCACGCGACTCGTCCTGTCCGCCGGGCTCAACTCCCCGCGACGCGCCTGGCAGGACCAGGCCATCGACGAGTTCGAGGCCATCGTCGCCACCAACCTCACCGGCGTCGCGCGCGTCATCCATGACGTTCTGCCCGGGATGCGCGCGGCGGGCGACGGGGTCGTGGTCATCATCTCGTCCTACGCGGGCTGGCACCTGTCGTCGTCCCCGGGCGTCGCCTACTCCGCCAGCAAGCTGGGCCTCGCCGCCCTCGCCTCCACGCTCAACGCGCAGGAGGCGCGCCACGGGATCAGGACGACCCTGCTGTGCCCCGGGGACGTCGACACCGAGTTCCTGCGGATGCGGCCGCACCTGCCGGACGCCGAGGCCCGCGCGAGGATGCTCAGCGCCGACGACATCGGGCGGGCCGTGGGCTTCGTCCTCGCGAGCCCCCCGCACGTCGTGATCGACGAACTCGTGGTCTCCCCCACGTCGCAGCACTCCTGACAGCACTCCGTCCGGGCCGCGGCGCCCGCGTTCTCCCTCCGACCCACCACAGGAACCACCCATGGAACTCAACCTCGCAGGGCGAGTGGCGATCGTCACAGGCGCCTCCCGCGGCATCGGCAGCGTCATCGCCAGCCACCTCCAGGACGAGGGGATGATCGTCTATCCCCTCGACATCGCCGCGCCGGCGGACGCACCCGAGAGGTTCCTGCGGGCGGACATCACCAGCCCCGACGAACTCAGGTTGGCGGTCGACACCGTCCTGCAGCGCGACGGCCGCATCGACGTCCTCGTCAACAACGCCGGCATCAACGCCGTCGGAGCCCTCGACCAGGTGGACCTCGACCTCGCGGCCCGCTGCCTGGCCGTCAACGTCACGGGGCTGCTCGCCGCCTGCCAGGCAGTCATCCCGGCGATGAAGCGCGCTCACCACGGCCGGATCATCAACGCCGCCTCCTTCGCCGCGCTCGTCCCCGCGCAGGGGAACGGCATCTACGCCGCCTCGAAGGCGGCGGTCGTCCAGCTCACCAAAGTCCTCGCCGGGGAACTCGGCCCGTGGGACATCACAGTGAACGCGTACGCGCCCGGCATGATCCCGACCGCCATCAACGGGTTCACCGAACTGCCCCAGGCCGAACAGGACCGGCTCCTCGACACACTCACGCTGCGGCGGTGGGGTTCCGCCGACGAAATCGCCGATCTCGTGAGCTTCCTCGCGAGCGACCGCGCCTCCTACATCACCGGCAGCCTGATCGACGCCAGCGGCGGCAAGCTCGCGACGCAGATCCCGTCCCGGGCCTACGAGTCGTTCAAGGCCGAGCCGGGGTCGGCGGTTTGACCGCGCGTCGCGGGTCGCCGGGAGCCCGACGCCAGGGGATCCTGACCGTCGACGTCGGCACCACCGCCGTGAAGACGACGTTGTGGGACGAGAGCCTCACCGAACTGGCCAGCCACACCGGGGAGTACCGGCTCGTCACCACCGGCGGGCTGATCGAGGTGGACCCCGGCGTGTACACCGACGCCACGCGTCGCGGCATCCGCGCCGTCCTCGACGGGCAGGATGCCGTGTCGGTGACGGCGCTCGCGCTCACCACGCAGGGCGAGACCCTGATCGCCGCCGGTCCCGACGGCTCGCCGCTCGGCAACGCGATCGTGTGGCTCGACGCCCGGGCCCAGGCCGAGGCGGCGCGGCTGCGGGAGGCCATCGACCCCGACACCTTCTACTCCACCACCGGGCTGCCCGAGCTGAACGGCGCCGTGCCGCTCGCCAAGGCCATGCGACTCGTGACCACGCTGCCGGCGCTGGCCCTGCCAGGCTCGCGGCTGCTGTTCGTGGAGGACTTCCTCGTCAGGTGGCTGACCGGCAGGGTCGTCAGCCACAGGTCGCTGCAGACCTCCTCCGGCTGGCTGAACCTCGCGACAGACGACTACTGGGAGGAGGCACTGCAGGCCGCAGGCGTGGAACGGCGGCTGCTGCCCGACCTCGTCGGGTCGGCCGAACCGGTGGCTCCGCTCCTGCCGGAGCGGGCGCTGGAACTGGGCCTGCCGCCCGGCGTCCTCGTCGTGGCGGGCGCGATGGACCAGGCCGCCGCGGCGCTCGGTGCCGGCATCGCCGTCCCGGGCAGGGTCGGCGTCTCGTTCGGCACAGCCCTGGTCGTGACGGCGTCCTCGTCCACCCCCGTGACCGACCCCGTCCACCTGCCCACCACCTACCGGCACGCGCTGGACGGGAGCTTCCTCGTCCTGCTCATCGAGCCGACCTCGGGGGCACTGCTGACGTGGCTCCGCGACCTGCTGGCCGGCGACGACCCCGACTCCCTCGACTATGCGCGTCTCGACAGGCTGGCGAGCGGCGTGCCCGCCGGCAGCGACGGCGTGGTGGCCCTGCCGTTCTTCGAAGGCGGCGGCCAGGGTGCGCTCGCCCGCGCGACCGGCGGCTACCTCGGGCTCACCCTCGGGACCGGACGCGGACACCTCGCGCGCAGCCTGCTGGAGGGCACTTCGTACGCGTTGCGCGACCTGCTCGGCGCGCTCGCCGCCCTCGGCCTTCCCGCCACCGAGCTCAGGACCAGCGGAGGCGGGTCGCGCAGCGCGCTGTGGCAGTCCATCGTCGCCGACGTCTGCGACGTCGAGGTCAGGCCGCTGCGGTCGTCCGAGGCGTCGTCGGCGGGGGCCGCACTGCTCGCCGCCTGGGGCAGCGGGCTCGTCGCGCCCGGGGTCGACCCCAGGTCACTCGACGACCTGGCGGCCGTCACGCCCGTCGCCCCCGAGGCCTACGAACCTCACTACTCCCGCTACCGGCAGGCGGTCGACGCGCTGCTGCAGTACTGGTCAGCCACGACAACGTCCAGGAGGAATCAATGACACCGCGCAAGCCCTCGCTCGGCGTGCTCGGGCTTCTGCTCGACGCGTACAAGCCGCTCTTCCCCGGCATCCAGGAGCAACAGGAGGACTACCTCCGCGGCGTCCTGGACGGTTTCGCCGAGCTGGCCGACTTCCACTTCCCCGGTGCGGCCACGAGCCGCGAGCAGGTCGAGGAGACGATGCGCCGCTTCAACGCCGGCGGCGTCGACGGCGTCCTCATCGTGATGCTCTCCTACGCCCCCGGGCAGCACGTGGTGCGGGCCATGAAGGACAACAGGCTGCCGCTCGCGCTCGTCCTCATCCAGCCCGAGGAGGTCACCCGGCGCGACGTCGTCGAGCGCGACCTGACCGTCAACCA
>JAEWIK010000021.1 GCA_023387135.1 Actinomycetes bacterium
GTTGTACTTCCGCAAGGTCTTCGCCATCGACTCCGCGCCGGCTCCGGCGCCCGCGCCGTCGGCGACCCCGACCGACGGCGCGACGCCGTCAGCCTCACCGTCAGCGACCCCGTCCGAGACGGTGTCGGGGGCGCCGTCGGCGACTCCCACGGCGACCAACTCCCGTCCGCTGCCGCAACTGCCGACGCCGGTGCCGAGCCCGCGTCCCACGGTGCCCGCCAGCCCCGCGCCCACGCTCGACGAGCTGTTGAAGTTCACGCCGAGTGACAGGGACAACAGCGAGTTCCAGGCCTACCGGTGCGGCGAGCCCTCGCCGACCCCCGACGTGGTCGACCAGCCGCTCATCACCTGCGACCAGCAGAACCAGTACAAGTACCTGCTGGGTCCCGCCCTCGTGCGCGGCGACCAGGTCAGCCGGGCTTTCCCATCGGTCCCGCAGTCGTCGGTGTCGTGGGTCGTCGCGCTGGAGTTCAACACCCAGGGTGCCGCCGACTTCGAGAAGGTGACGCAGCACCTGTCGACGCAGACCTCGCCGCAGGACCAGTTCGCCATCTCCCTGGACGGCCAGGTCATCTCCGCGCCGTCCGTCGAGAACCCGATCCCGGGCGGTAGGGCCGAGATCTCCGGCTCCTTCACCCAGGCCAGCGCCACGCAGTTGGCGAACGTGCTGTCCTACGGCGCGCTGCCGCTGTCGTTCACCATCGAGAGCGTCGACAACGTCTCCGCCAAGCTGGGCACCGAGCAGTTGCAGGCGGGCCTGGTGGCCGGCCTGATCGGCCTCGGGCTGGTGCTCATCTACAGCGTGATCTACTACCGCGGCCTGGCCATCGTCGTTGTCGCGTCGCTCGTGATCGCCGGCGCCATCACGTGGGTGCTGCTGGTGCTCCTCGGCCAGGGCATGGGCTACGCTCTCAACCTGCCGGGCATCGCCGGCGCGATCGTCGCCATCGGCGTCACTGCCGACTCGTTCATCATCTTCTTCGAACGAATACGTGACGAGGTGCGCGAGGGCCGAAGCCTGAAGACGGCCATCGAGACCGGCTGGGTCCGCTCCCGCAAGACGATCCTGGTGGCCGACTCCGTGTCGCTGCTGAGCGCCGTCGTCCTGTTCGTCATCGCCGTCGGCGCCGTCAAGGGCTTCGCCTTCACCCTCGGTCTCACCACGCTCATCGACCTGATGATCGTCTTCTGGTTCACCAAGCCGATGGTGACGCTGCTCGGCCGCACGAAGTTCTACGGCGGCGGGCACAGGTTCTCGGGCTTCGAGCCCGATCACCTCGGCACCACCCACCCGCCGTTGCACGACGGCAGGAATCGCAGACCCGTCACAGTAGGAGGGGAGGCCTGATGGCTCGCACAGGTTTCGCTCACCGGCTCTACACCGGTGAGATCTCCTACGACTTCGTCGGCAAGCGCAAGATCTGGTACCTGATCTCGGGCACCCTGATCCTCATCTCGATCCTCGCGATCGGCGTCCGCGGCCTCAACTTCGGCATCGAGTTCCGCGGCGGCGCCGACTTCCAGGCGCCGACCGTCGTCACCACCGAGACTGTGACGAGGACCACCGACGCCGTCCAGGCCCTCAACCTGCCGGACAATGACGATCTCACCGTCACGACCATCGGCGGCGGCACAGTCAGGGTGCAGACCCGTCCGCTCAGCACCGCCGAGGTCGCGCAGGTCAAGGAGGCGATCGCCGAGGTCTCCGACACCAGCGTCGAGAATGTCGCGTACAGCCTGATCGGTGCCTCGTGGGGGCAACAGATCACCCAGCAGGCGCTGATAGCGCTGGTGGTGTTCCTGGCCCTGGTGATGCTGTTGATCTGGGGCTACTTCCGCGACTTCAAGATGTCCGTCTCCGCGATCATCGCGCTGATGCACGACTTGATCATCACCGTCGGCGTCTATGCCCTGGTCGGGTTCTCGATCACTCCGGCGACGATGATCGGCGTCCTGACCATCCTCGGCTACTCGCTGTACGACACGGTGGTCGTGTTCGACAAGATCCGCGAGAACGTCGCCGACCTCGAGAACAGCCGGTCGACCTACTCCGAACTGGCGAACCTTGCCACCAACCAGGTGCTCATCAGGTCGCTGAACACCACTGTCATCGGCGTCCTGCCGGTGGCGGCGCTGCTCGCCACCGGAGCCTTCGTGCTGGGCACCGGTCCGCTCAAGGACCTCGGCCTCGCCCTGTTCGTCGGTATGGTCGCCGGCGCGTACTCCTCGATCTTCATCGCCAGCCCCATCCTCGCCGAGATGCGCGAGGCTGAGCCGGAGATGAAGGAGCACAGGGAGCGCCTCGCCCGCCGTGCCGCCCGCGCCGCCAAGCGCGGGCCGGTGGAGGCGGCGACCGAGCCTCGGACCACCAGCGTGACTGTCGCCCTCGACGACGCCGCGCCCGTGGAGGACGTGAGCACCCTCGGGCTGGTGCCCGCCGACGTGGTGAAGGGCGAGCGCGCACAACCCGTCCGCCAGCCGCGCAGCGCACGAAGGAAGTAGGACTTCGGATGAACGCGAATCAGGAACTCATCTCGAGCCTGATCAGGGACGTTCCCGACTTCCCCAAGCCCGGCGTCGGCTTCAAGGACATCACACCGTTGATCGCCAACGCCGCTGGGTACAGGGCAGCCATTGACGAGTTGGTGGCGAGCGCGCCGGCGGAGATCGACGTCGTGGTGGGGATGGAAGCCAGGGGCTTCATCTTCGCCGGACCCGTCGCGCTCCAGTTGGGGGCGGGCTTCGTTCCCGTCCGCAAGCCTGGGAAGCTGCCAGGTGACGTGTACACCCAGTCGTTCGCGCTGGAGTACGGGACGGAGACGCTCGCCGTCCACACCGATGCCGTGTTGCCGGGGGCGCGGGTGCTCGTGATCGACGACGTGCTGGCCACCGGCGGCACCGTCGGCGCGACAGCGAAGCTGATCGAGCGCCTCGGCGCGGATCTGGTCCATGTGTCGGTGCTGATGGAGTTGAGCTTCCTGGGCGGCCGGGACCACCTCGTCAGCCTCGGCATCGACGACACCTCGGCCGTCCTGACCATCTGATGGCCAAGCCCCGCCTGCGCTTCGCCGCCTCGGAGAAGATCCCGTGGGCGCCGGTGGCGCAGGTCCACCTGCCGGCGAAGGCCTCGACCGCCGCCGCCGCGCTGACCAAGCGGCTGCTGGTGGGGCTCGGCCTGCTCATGGTGATCGCGCTCGTGGTCTGGTTCGACAGGGCTTCCTACTCCGACAACGTGAACCACGACGGGGTGTCGTTCATCGACGCCCTCTACTACGCGACGGTCACCATGACGACGACTGGCTACGGCGACATCACTCCTGTCGCCGCCCATGCGCGGCTGATCAACACGATCATCGTGACGCCGATTCGTATTGCTTTCCTGGTGCTCCTGGTCGGCACCACCGTGGAGGTGCTGGCCAATGAAGGGAGAAGGGCTCTGATGGACTCCCAGTGGCGCAAGACGCTGCGCAACCACACCGTCGTGATCGGGTACGGGACGATGGGCGCGAGCGCCGTCGCCACGCTGCTGCGCAACGGCGTCGCCCCCGACCGGATCGTCGTCATCGACAACAACCCGCAGGCGGTCGCCGCCGCCAACAGGCACGGGCTGGCCGCGTTCGAGGGTGACGCGACCTCGCGCGAACTGCTTCACAGGGCAGAGCTGTCGAAGGCGCGCGAGGTGATCATCACCGTCAACCGCGACGACACCACGATCCTGACCACGCTCACGGTGAGGCAGCTCAACCGCACTGCTCACCTCGTCGCCGCCGTGCGGGACGGCGACAACGTCCCGCTCGTCAGGCAGTCGGGCGCCGACCAGGTCGTCACCTCCTCCGATGCCGTCGGACGGGTGGTGGGCCTGGCGTCCATGAGCCCGCACCTCGGCGTCGTCATCGACGACCTGCTGTCGTCGGGCGTCGGCATGGAGGTCACCAAGCGTCTGGTGACCCGCGACGAGGACGGCAAGAGCGCGGCGGAGCTGCCCGGCGAACGCGTCCTCGCGGTGATCCGCAACAAGACCCTGCGGAGGTTCTACGACGCCTCGGCAGAGACCCTCCACACCGGCGACGAGATCGTCGTGGTGCGCAAGTCGAGCCAACGAACCCAGGAGTGACGCGCGCTGAGACCCGCTGCGTCGTCGTGGCTCGCCAGGCGGTCAGTGCGCCTACACTGGCGGGCACCAGACGGCGGGAAGGAATCGCGTGACCGAGAGCGTCCACGGGCCCTACGGGGCTTCCGACGGGCTGCCCGGTGGACCCCAGTCGATCACCGTCCCCGGGGCCGCCGAAGCCCCGCGCATGCGCATGCGGCAGATCCTGTCGCGTCTCGGAGCCCCGCGTAACCAGCAGACGCCCGTCCTCGACCCGCTGCTGCGGGTGGTCAGGGCCCACCATCCCAAGGCGGACATCGCGCTGATCGAGCGCGCCTACCGCACCGCCGAGCACTACCACACCGGCCAGCAGCGCAAGAGCGGGGACGCCTACATCACCCACCCGCTCGCCGTCGCGACGATCCTCGCCGAACTGGGGATGAACGAGCCGACGATCTGCGCGGCGCTGCTGCACGACACCGTCGAGGACACCTCGTACACGGTCGACCAGTTGACCATCGACTTCGGCCCCGAGATCGCCGCCATGGTGGACGGCGTCACCAAGCTCGACAAGATCCAGTACGGCGAGTCGGCGAAGGCCGAGACCATCCGCAAGATGGTGCTCGCGATGAGCAAGGACATCCGCGTCCTCGTCATCAAGCTGGCCGACAGGCTGCACAACATGCGCACGCTCGGTTACCTGCGGCAGGACAAGCAGGCTGCCATCGCCCGCGAGACGCTGGAGATCTTCGCGCCGCTGGCCCACAGGCTGGGCATGAACGCCATCAAGTGGGAGCTCGAGGACCTGTCGTTCTCCACGCTGGAGCCGAAGATCTACGACGAGATCGTCAAGCTCGTCGCCGCCAGGGCGCCGCTGCGTGAGGAGTACCTCCGCATGGTGACCGAGCGCGTCCGGGCCGATCTCGCCGAGGCGGGCATCAAGGCCACCGTCTACGGCCGGCCCAAGCACTACTACTCGATCTACCAGAAGATGGTCGTGCGCGGGAAGGACTTCGCCGACATCTACGACCTCGTCGGCCTGCGCATCCTTGTCGACACCCAGCGCGAGTGCTACGCGGCGCTCGGCGTCATGCACGCCCGCTGGAGCCCGCTGCCGGGGCGGTTCAAGGACTACATCGCGATGCCGAAGTTCAACCTGTACCAGTCGTTGCACACGACGGTGCTGGGGCCGGGCGGCAAGCCGGTGGAGTTCCAGATCCGCACCCACGACATGCACAGGCAGGCCGAGTACGGCGTCGCCGCCCACTGGAAGTACAAGGAGGGCAAGGTCTCCGGCACCGAGCTCGACTGGGTGCAGCAGATCAGCCAGTGGCAGCGTGAGACCGAGGACCCGGCCGAGTTCCTCGACACCCTGCGCTACGAGATCGCCACCGACGAGGTCTTCGTGTTCACGCCCAAGGGCGACGTGATGCACCTGCCGAAGGGCGCCACCCCCATCGACTTCGCTTACGCCGTGCACACCGAGGTCGGTCACCGCTGCATCGGCGCGAGGGTCAACGGACGGCTCGTCCCGCTGGAGTCGGAGCTGCAGAGCGGCGACGTCGTCGAGGTGCTCACGTCCAAGGCCGCCAACGCCGGGCCGAGCCGTGACTGGCTGAGCTTCGTCAAGAGCCCGCGGGCGCGCGGCAAGATCCGCCAGTACTTCATGCGCGAGCGCCGCGAGGAGTCGATCGAGGCTGGCAAGGACCTGCTCACCAAGCAGGTGCGTCGCGCCGGGCTGCCGCTGCAGCGCATGCTGACAGTCGAGCACGTCACCTCGCTGGCGGAGCACTTCAGGGTGCCGGACGTCAGCGCGCTCTACGCGGCGATCGGCGAGGGCACCATCAGCGCGCAGTCTGTCGTGCAGCGGCTGATCGCCACCGAGGGCGGGCGCGGCGAGGTCGCCGAACTCTCCACCGAGGACACCTCGATCGTCGACACCAGGCGGCGGAGTTCGCGGCACAGCGGCAGCGAGGCAGGCGTCGTGGTCCAGGGCGACCCGACCGTCTGGGTGAAGCTGGCCAAGTGCTGCATGCCGGTGCCCGGCGACGAGATCATCGGCTTCATCACGCGCGAGAACGGGGTGTCGGTGCACCGTGCCGACTGCACGAACGCGGCCGACCTGAAGACGAAGCCCGAGCGCCTCGTCGAGGTGGACTGGGCGCCGACCGCCGACTCGTCCTTCCTGGTGGCCCTGCACGTCGAGGGCCTCGACCGGACCGGCGTCCTGTCGGAAGTAACCAGGGTGATCAGTGAGCACCACATCTCGCTGCTGAGCGCCAACATGACGACCGCGAAGGACAGGACCTTCAGGTTCCGGTTGACCTTCGAGACGACCGACCCCAAACACCTCGACCACCTGATCGCTGCGATCCGCAAGGTGGCCGGCGTGTACGACGTCTACCGGCTGAAGAACTGACCGGCCCCAGGTCGGGCCGGACAGTCACTCGGTCGGGTGAGACCGGCCCGGGTCAGCGGAAGTCGGCCAGCGTCTGGCGTGCCTGGTCGAGCCAGGCCTGGTAGGTGGTGATCGAGTCCCGCGCCTTCGCGGCGGCCTGCTCGTCGCCCCTGGCCTCGGCCTTGGCGACCTTCTGGGTCAGCTTGCCGATCTCCGCGTCCAGCATCGCCACGGTGTCCTCGGCGCGGGCGCGCGCCTCGGGGTCGGTGCGCCGCCACTCCTCCTCCTCGGCGTTGCGGACCGCCGATTCGAGCGCCTTCACCCGGGAGTCGAGGGTGCGGACCTGCTCGCGGGGCACCTTGCCGATGGCGTTGAACTTCTCGAGGAAGCCGCGGAAGGCCGCCTTGGCCTCGGCCAGGTCGCTCACCGGGAGGATCGTCGACTCGGCCTCGCCCAGGAGCGCCTCCTTGGCCTCGAGGTTGGCCTTGAACTCGGCGTCCTGCTCGGTGAGGATGCTCTGCCTGGCGTTGAAGAAGCCGTCCTGGATCTCGCGGAACTCGGCCCACAGGGCGTCGTCGACCTCGCGGGGCGCGGGGCCGGCGGCCTTCCAGCGGGCCATCAGGTCGCGGAAACCGCCCGTCGCGGGGCCCCAGTCGGTGGACGAGGCGAGGTCGCGAGCCTCGGCGATGATGCCCTCCTTGATGCGGCGGGCCTCGTCGCGGCGGGCAGCCTGCTCGGCGAACTGGGTCTTGCGGCGCCGGGTGTAGGTCGTCCGGGCGGCCGAGAACCTGTGCCACAGCGCGTCGTCCGAGGCCCTGTCGAGCCGGGGGAGGGCCTTCCACTCGTCGAGCAGGGAGCGGAACCTGTTGACCCCGCCGCGCCAGTCGGTGCCCTCGGCGAGCGCCTCGGCCTCGGCGACCATCTGTTCCTTGGCGGCGCGGGCCGCCTCCTGCGCCTTCGCGCGTTCCGCCTTGCGGAGTTCCGCCTGCTCGTTGAGCACCGGCGACAGTTCGTCGAGCCTGGCGATCAGGGCGTCGAGGTCTCCCACCGCGTTCGCACCCGTGACGGCGGTCCTCACAGCCTTGACGCTGTTGCGTGCCTCTTCGGGTGACAGTGCCCCCGACTTCACGCGCGTCTCGAGCAGCTTGACCTCGACTTCCAGCGCCTCGTAGCGCCGGACGTAGAAGGCCAGCGCCTCGGCTGGGTCGACATCGGGAATCTGACCGACGCTCCGCTCGCCCTCACCCGTGCGCACGTACACAGTGCCGTCGGGATCGACGCGGCCGAAGTCTGCCGGACCTGCGGTGGAGTTCATGGGGGCTATCTTGCCCGATCTGAGCGCCCCGTGCGACGGAGCCGCCGCCACGGTGCGCAATCGGCCGCGAAACGCCGGTGCGGGCGGACCGTGCGGGCAGTCCGCGCCGCCCACCCGCATAGTGCCCGGGAAGCCGGGCAGTTCCCGCCAGACGATAGGGTGAGGGGGTTTCCCGCACCCGGAGTTGAGGAGCCGATGTCACGCCCCACGCCGCTCTCGGGCTTCCCCGAGTTCCTGCCCGCAGGCCGCATGGTCGAGCAGCGGGTGCTCGAGAGCCTCGCCCGCACTTTCGAACTGCACGGGTTCGCGTCCATCGAGACGCGCGCCGTCGAGACCATGGAGTCGCTCACCCGCAAGGGAGAGATCGACAAGGAGGTCTACGTCGTCCGGCGGCTGCACGCCGAGGCCGACGCCGTCGATGAGCTGGGCCTCCACTTCGATCTCACGGTGCCCTTCGCGCGCTACGTGCTGGAGAACTCCGGGCACCTCGTCTTCCCGTTCCGGCGCTACCAGATCCAGAAGGCGTGGCGCGGCGAGCGTCCGCAGGACGGCAGGTACCGCGAGTTCCTGCAGGCGGACGTCGACATCGTCGGCCAGGACGTGCTTGCCGCCCACCACGACGTCGAGCTGCCGCTGGTCACTCTCGACGCCCTCGAACGGCTGCACACCGACTTCGGCATCCCGCCGGTGCGGATGCACGTCAACAACCGCCAGCTCTCGGAGGGCTTCTACCGCGGTCTGGGCGTCGAGGACCCGATGGCGGTGCTGCAGCGGGTCGACAAGCTCGACAAGATCGGCCCCGACGCGGTGGGGGAGACGCTCGCCCAATTGGGACTCGGCCCGGCGGCGGTGAAGGCGTGCCTCGATCTCGCCACCATCAGCAGCGCCGACGAGTCGTTCGTCGAACGGGTGCAGGCGCTGGGCGTCGAGCACCCCCTGCTGGACGCCGGCCTGGCGGCGCTTGCCGACGTGGTGCGGACGGCGTCGGCGCTCGTCCCCGGCAGGCTGGTGGCCGACCTGAAGATCGCGCGCGGCCTCGACTACTACACCGGCACCGTCTACGAGACGACCATGACGGGCTTCGAGTCCCTCGGCTCGATCTCGTCCGGCGGACGGTACGACTCGCTCGCCAGCGACGGCAGGACCACCTACCCCGGCGTCGGGCTGTCGATCGGCGTCAGCCGCATCCTCGTCCCGCTCATCGGCAAGGGGGTGCTCGACGCCACCAGGCCGGTCCCGACCTGCGTGCTGGTGGCCGTCGACTCCGAGGAGACGAGGTTCGAGGCGATGGCGACGGCGACGCGGCTCAGGGCGCGCGGGATCGCCGCCGAGGTGGCACCCAAGGCCGACAAGTTCGGCAAGCAGATCCGTTACGCCGACCGCCGCCGCATCCCGTACGTCTGGTTCGCCTCCGGCGAGGTCAAGGACATCAGGTCGGGCGAGCAGGTGCCCGCCGACCCCGACTCCTGGCTGCCTCCGGAAGCGGACCTGCGTCCGTCGGTCGTAAGATCGCACCCGATGAACACCGGCGGTTGAGCCCGCCCGGACCCCGATTCGGTGTCCGCGGCACGCGGGTGTCGACCAGCGGACGGCGTGAGGGCCGTCGTGGAAGGAATTGACAGTGATACGAACCCATGAAGCCGGGCTGCTGCGCGCGAGCGACGCCGGTGCCACAGTGACGCTCGCCGGCTGGGTGGCGAAGCGGCGTGACCTGGGCGGCGTGGCCTTCATCGACCTGCGGGACGCGAGCGGCATCGTGCAGGTGGTGGTGAGGGATGAGATCCTCGACGCGAGCGGGGCTCACGCGCTGCGCAACGAGTACTGCATCTCGGTCACCGGCGTCGTGGAGGCGCGGCCCGAGGGCACTGTGAACCCCTCGCTGCCCACGGGCGAGATCGAGGTGGCGATCTCGGACCTCAAGGTCCTCAACCCGTCGGCGCCGCTGCCGTTCCAGATCGACGAGCGGGTGAACGTCGGCGAGGAGGCCCGCCTGAAGTACAGGTATCTCGACCTCCGCAGGCCCGCACCGGCCGCCGCCATCAGGCTGCGCTCGAAGATCAACCGCGCCGCCCGCGAGGTGCTCGCCGCGCGCGACTTCGTCGAGATCGAGACCCCGACGCTGACGCACTCCACGCCCGAGGGCGCGCGCGACTTCGTCGTGCCCGCCCGGCTGTCGCCGGGATCCTGGTACGCCCTGCCGCAGAGCCCGCAGCTCTTCAAGCAGCTGCTCATGGTCGCCGGCATGGAGCGCTACTACCAGATCGCGCGTTGCTACCGCGACGAGGACTTCCGCGCCGACAGGCAGCCCGAGTTCACCCAGCTCGACATCGAGATGAGCTTCGTCGACCAGGACGACGTCATCGAACTGGGGGAGGCGGTCATCTCGGCGGTGTTCGCCACGGCCGGGGTCGAGCTCACCACGCCGTTCCCGCGGATCACCTACGCCGAGGCCATGGACACGTGGGGCTCCGACAAGCCCGACCTCCGTTTCGGCCTGCCGCTGGTGGAGCTGACTGACTTCTTCGCCGACACCCCCTTCCGCGTGTTCCAGGCGCCGTACGTCGGTGCCGTGGTGATGCCCGGCGGGGCCGACCAGCCGCGGCGCACCTTCGACGCCTGGCAGGAGTGGGCCAAGCAGCGCGGCGCGAAGGGCCTGGCGTACGTCACTGTCGGCGCCGACGGCGAGCTGGGCGGCCCGGTCGCTAAGAACATCTCCGAGGCCGAGCGTGCGGGGCTCGCCGGGCGCGTGGACGCCAAGCCGGGCGACTGCGTGTTCTTCGCCGCCGGTGCGCGCAAGGCGTCCCAGGAGTTGCTGGGTGCCACCCGCAACGAGATCGCCAGGCGACTCGACCTCATCGACACCGACGCGTGGAGCTTCCTCTGGGTGGTCGACGCGCCGCTGTTCGAGCCCGCCGCCGAAGCCACGCAGAAGGGTGACGTGGCGGTCGGTGAGGGAGCCTGGACGGCCGTCCACCACGCCTTCACCTCCCCGAAGCCTGAGTCGCTCGACACCTTCGACACCGACCCCGGTTCCGCGCTCGCCTACGCCTACGACATGGTCTGCAACGGCAACGAGATCGGCGGCGGGTCGATCCGTATCCACCGCCGGGACGTGCAGGAGCGGGTCTTCAAGGTCATGGGCATCACCGCCGAGCAGGCGGCAGCCCAGTTCGGGTGGTTCCTGGAGGCGTTCTCGTTCGGCGCCCCGCCGCACGGCGGCATCGCCTTCGGGTGGGACAGGATCGCCGCGCTGCTGGCGAAGTCCGACTCGATCCGCGACGTCATCGCCTTCCCGAAGACCGGCGGCGGCTACGACCCGCTGACCGGCGCCCCCGCACCGATCACCGACAAGCAGCGCAAGGAGGCGGGGGTGGACGCCAAGCCGGTCGTGAAGGCCGCCGCGGCGCCCTCCGCCTGACGACGACGCACGAACGCCGGCCCCTGAGCACACGGGCCGG
>JAEWIK010000070.1 GCA_023387135.1 Actinomycetes bacterium
CCGCCGCCCGGGTGGGCGTCCAGCTCGACCCTGGGCTCGGCGGCACCCGCAAGGGGCGCTCGAGGCAGTACCACGGCAGCGTCGTCACCTACGCCGGGGTGGCGACCCGTCCGTTCGCCTGGGAGGCGCTGACGGTGAGGGCGCGGACGCTGGTGATCTTCGACGAGATCCACCACGCCGGCGATGCGCTGAGTTGGGGAGAGGCTGCCGGGCAGGCGTTCGAGCTCGCGACCCGGCGGCTCGCGCTCACCGGGACGCCCTTCAGGTCCGACGCGACTCCGATCCCTTTCGTGACCTATGTCGAGGAGCCCGACGGCACCCGCCGCTCGCTGGCCGACTACACCTACGGCTACGCGGAGGCGCTCGCCGACCACGTCGTGCGTCCCGTGGTGTTCATGGCGTACGGCGGTGGCATGCGCTGGCGGACGAAGGCGGGCGACGAGCTCGCCGCCGGCCTCGGTGAACCGCTGACGAAGGACATCACCGCCCAGGCCTGGCGGACGGCGCTCGACCCGAAGGGTGAGTGGATAGCCGCCGTCCTCGCCTCGGCCGACAAGCGGCTCACCGAGGTCCGGCGCCACGTGCCGGACGCGGGAGGGCTGGTGATCGCCAGCGATCAAAGACAGGCCCGCGCCTATGCGCGGGCACTTCACGAACTCACCGGAGAGTCGCCGGCGGTCGTCCTGTCGGACGACGCCGGGGCGAGCAGCCGGATCGAGGAGTTCTCCGGCTCCGAGCAGCGCTGGATGGTCGCCGTCAGGATGGTGTCGGAGGGGGTGGACGTCCCGCGGCTGGCCGTCGGCGTCTACGCGACGGCGGTGTCGACGCCGCTGTTCTTCGCCCAGGCCGTCGGCAGGTTCGTCCGCAGCCGGCGGCGGGGTGAGCTCGCCACCGTCTTCCTGCCCACCGTCCCGATCCTGCTGGCGCACGCCGGTGCGCTGGAGCGGCAGCGCGACCACGTGCTGGGACGTCCACGGCACGACGAGGAGGACCTCTGGGCGCCCGAGGAGGCGCTGCTCGCCGAGGCGAACCGCACCCGGGACGGGGCAGGCGCCGACGAGGGCAGCTTCGAGGCCCTGGAGTCTCAGGCGGTGTTCGACCACGTGCTGTACGAGGCCCACCAGTTCGGCATGGTGGCGGACCCCGCCAGCGACGACGAGGCCGACTACCTCGGCCTCCCCGGCCTGCTGGAGCCCGACCAGGTGACGTCGCTGCTGCGTGAGCGGCAGCGCAGGCAGTTGGCCCGCCACGCCCGCCAGGAACGCCGTGAGCGGGTGCCCGAGGTGGTCAGCCTGCACCGCGCTCTGGAGACCAGGCGCAAGGAGCTCACCTCGCTGGTCTCGCAGTTGGCAAGGGTGAGGGGAGTGCCCCACAGCCACGTCCACGCCGGCCTGCGTCGAGAGGCGGGCGGACCCCCCTTGGCGCAGGCCACCACCCAACAGGTAGAAGCAAGGATCGCCCTGGCCCGCCAGTGGCTCGCCGCCTCCTGACGCCAGGCGGCGCCTCCGGCTAGATCTGGCGGGCGGCGAGGACTCCGTCGATGGCCTTGATCTGCTCCATGAGGCCTTCGGGGACCTGGCCGTCGACGTCCACCAGGGTGTACGCGAGGCCGCCGCGGGACTTGTTGAGCAGGTCGGCGATGTTGAGGCCGGACTCGGCGACCAGGGTCGAGATCTGGCCGACCATGTTCGGGACGTTGGAGTTCGCGATAGCGATCCTGCTGGTGCCCTCCGCGCGGGGCAGGAGCGCGTCGGGGAAGTTCACCGAGTTCGAGATCGTCCCGTCCTCGAGATAGGCGCGCAACTCGTTCGCCGCCATCCGGGCCGAGTTGTCCTCGGCCTCGTTGGTGGAGGCGCCCAGGTGGGGCAGCGTCACCACGTTCTCGTGACGGTTCAGCTCGGGCGTCGGGAAGTCGCAGACGTAGCCGCGCAGGTTGCCGGACTCCAGGGCCTTCACCACCGCCGCCTGGTCGACGATCGGGCCGCGGGCGAAGTTCACCAGCACGGCCGACTTGCGCATCAGGCCCAACTCGCGTTCGCCGATCAGCCCGCGGGTGCCGTCGACGAGCGGCACGTGCACCGTCACGATGTCGGCGCGCTTGAGCATCTGCTCGAGGTTGGTGACGTGCTCGACGAAGCTCGACAGCTTCCAGGCGTGCTCGACGGTGATGCCGGGGTCGTAGCCCATCACGCGCATGCCGAGGCCCGTCGCCGCGTTGGCGACCTCCACCCCGATGGCGCCCAGGCCGATGACGCCCAGCGTCCGTCCCGGCAGTTCGAAACCGACGAAAGCCTTCTTGCCGGCCTCGACGGCCTTGTCCATGGACGCCGCGTCGCCCTCGAGCCGGTGCGCGAACGCCGCGGCGGGGATGATGTTGCGCGCCGCCAGGAACAGCGCCGCGACGACGAGTTCCTTGACGGCGTTGGCGTTCGAACCCGGCGTGTTGAAGACTGGGACGCCCCTGGCGGAGAACTCGGAGATCGGGATGTTGTTCACGCCGGCGCCGGCGCGCGCGACCGCGAGCACCGAGGACGGGACCTCGACGCCGTGCAGGTTCGCCGAACGCAGGATGAGCGCGTCGGGATCCTCCACGTCCGACCCCACCAGGTAGGACTCCTTCGGCAGTTGGCTGAGGCCCGCGTGGCTGATGGCGTTGAGCGTGCGAATCCTGAAAGTCACTGTGTTCTTCCTACCCGTTGCGGCGTTCGAAGTCGGCCATGAAGTCGATGAGGGCCTTGACGCCCTCCATCGGCATCGCGTTGTAGATGCTGGCGCGCATGCCGCCCACGCTGCGGTGGCCGGCGAGGTTGGTGAGCCCGGCGGCGGCCGCCTCGGAGACGAACTGCTTCTCCAGGGAGGGGTCCGCAACCAGGAACGGGACGTTCATCCAGGAACGGGCGTTCGGCGCGACGGGGTTGCTGTAGAAGCCGGAGCCGTCGATCGCCGCGTACAGCGCGTCGGCCTTCGCCTTGTTGCGCTCGCCCATCGCCGTGAGACCGCCGGTCTCCTTCACCCAGTTCAGGATCAGCCCGAGCAGGTAGATCGAGAACGTGGGCGGGGTGTTGAGCATCGAGTCCGTCGCCGCCATGCCCGCGTACTCGAGGACGGCGGGGGTGGAGGGGCGGGCCTTGCCGACGAGGTCGTCGCGGACGATGACCACGCACAACCCGGACGGGCCCATGTTCTTCTGGGCGCCGCCGTAGATGAGCGCGTACTTCGTCACGTCGACCGGCCGGGACAGGATCGTCGAGGAGAAGTCGGCGACCAGCGGCACGTCGCCCGCGTCGGGGATGTGGTCGAACTCGACGCCGCCGATGGTCTCGTTCGGCGTGTAGTGCAGGTAGGCGGCCTCGGGGTGGACGCTGTAGCTGCCGGGCGCCGGGACGGTGGTGTAGTTCGACTCCTTTTCGTCGGCGATGACCTCGACCTGCAGGCCCTGCCGCTTGGAGGCGGCGATGGCCTTGGTGGACCACTGCCCCGTGTTGAAGAAGTCGACGACGTCGCCGGGAGCCGAGATGTTCATCGGGATCGCGTCGAACTGGGCGCTCGCGCCGCCCTGCAGGAAGAGCACCTTGTAGTTGTCGGGCACCCCCAGCACCTCGCGCAGGAGAGCCTCGGCCTCGGCCGCGCAGGCTACGAAGTCCTTCCCGCGGTGCGAGACCTCCATGACCGACATGCCCGAGTTCTTCCAGTCGGTGAGTTCGGATCGCGCCTGCTCCAGCACGGCGAGCGGGAGCATTGCGGGGCCGGCGGAGAAGTTGTACGCACGCATGCCTGCATTGTGTCAGAGGCGTTACTGACGGGCCGGGGGATCGCCCTGATGTGGACAGGCCGCGGCGGGCGACGCGCTCACAGTCGCAGGCGCGACTCCTTCACCCGCAGGACGGCGTCCGGGTCTCCGTAGAAGGTGAGGCGGGCCGCGCGGACGCGACCGGTGAGCAGGAGCAGCAACTCGCCGGGCTCGCCGACGACTGTCACGATCCTGTGGCCTCGTCCCACCCTGACTGCCTCGCCGGAGGCGACGTCCTCCAGCACGAGGGACGGGTCGGTCCTGCCCAGCCGGGCCCTGGCGAACTGCTTGACCGACGACCACAGCCACGCCCTCGTGGGCTCGTCGAGATCGCGCGGCTCCCACGGCTCGGCACCGCGGCGGACGTCCTCGCAGTGGATGAAGTACTCCACACCGTTGATGAGGTCTCCCAGGCGGTTCTCGCCGAACGGGGACAACCTGCCGGGCGGGACGGCGAACGCCGAGACGAGGCCGTCGAACGGCAGCTCCTTCTTCAGTTCGTCCATCCGGCGCTCGGTCCTGCCGGCGAGCGGGGGGAGGAACGAGCCGAGAGACGCGACGGGCTCGCGTTCCCGCAGCCAGACGTGAGCCGCGAGATCGTGGGCAGTCCACCCCTCGCACAGCGTGGGCGCCTCCGGCCCGGCGTTCAGCAGCGCCTCGACCAGCGCCGCACGTTGCATCGTCGAGATCCTCACGCCGCCAGCCTAGGAGGCTGCCGCAGGGCGGCGGGCCACAGGACGCGGGCAGGCTTGGACTCCGGTGCACGCCCCGACCCTCCGCCGAGAGACCGACCCGGGCCGCCGCCTCGTCCCTGCCACAATGGCCGGGTGAGCGAAACCCTCGATCCGACCATCGTCGACAGGCTGAAGCGCAACGCCGACGGGCTGTTCCCCGCGGTCGTGCAGGAAGCCTCCACCGGCGACGTGCTGATGCTGGCGTGGATGGACGACGAAGCACTGCGACGCACGCTCGCCACCAGGCGCGCCACCTACTGGTCGCGCAGCAGGCAGCAGTACTGGGTCAAGGGAGAGACCTCGGGCCACACCCAGGCCGTCCGCGAGGTGAGGCTCGACTGCGACGGGGACACGCTGCTGCTGAAGGTCGACCAGACCGGCCCGGCCTGCCACCGCGGCACCCACACCTGCTTCGACGACGGCTTGCTGCTGGCGGAATCGTGACGACGCCGGTCCCGGGCATCC
>JAEWIK010000084.1 GCA_023387135.1 Actinomycetes bacterium
GTCCTGGTGTGGCTGGGGTCGCACCAGATGCTGGCGGGGGAGCTGAGCGTCGGGCAGTTGATCTCGTTCGTCGGCTACGCGGTCTTCATGGTGTGGCCGTTGCAGACCTTCTTCGAGTTCGCGCAGAAGTGGGTGCGCGGCCTGGTCTCCGCCCGCAAGACGATCACGCTGCTCAACGCCGAGCCGCCGTTCGCCGAGGGGAGCGAGCCGCTCTCGCCCAGCCCATGGCTGCACGACCTCTCGTCCGGGCTGGTCGTCGAGCCGGGCAGGATGCTCGCGGTCGTCAGCGCCGACCCGGAGGCGTCCGCTGCACTGGCGGACAGGCTGGGGAGGTACCTCCCCGGCGGTGCCCCGCTGCTCGGCGACGACGAGCACAACGACCTGCGCGGACGGGCGGCTCGGACGGCCAGGGCGCGCCGCGACGCCGAACGGGCTGCTGCCGCCGCCGCCGACGCCGAGACCGGCCACGCGCACTGGGGTGTCGAGGCCGACGGCGTCGACTACTCCCGCATCAGGCTGCGCGAGCTGCGGGAGCGCGTCGTGGTCAGCGACACCGGCAGCCAGCTTTTCGCCGGCACGCTGCAACAGGCCGTCGACCCGCTCGGCACCCACACCCGCGAGCAGGCCGAGGCCGCCCTGCGCACCGCGTCGGCCGAGGACGTCTACGAAGGGCTCCCGGGTGGCTGGCAGGGCCGCATCGACGAGCTCGGCAGGGGCCTGTCGGGCGGCCAGCGGCAGCGCATCGTGCTGGCACGCGTGCTGCTGCTCGACCCGGAGGTGCTGCTCCTCGTCGAACCGACCTCGGCCGTGGACGCCCACACCGAGGCGCGGATCGCCGAACGGCTGGCCGACCACCGGCGCGGGCGGACGACGGTCGTCATCACCGCCTCGCCGCTGCTGCTGCACCACGCCGACGAGGTGGCGCTGCTGGAGGACGGCGTCGTGGTGGCCCGCGGCACCCACGCTCACCTGCTCGCGACAGATGCCCGCTACCGCCAGGTGGTGGCCCGAGGCATGGAGGAGGACGAGTGAGCGACCCACTGGAGAGTTCGGCAGCGACCTGGCGCCTCGACCCTCCGCCACGACGCGTCCCTCCGACGCTGGACGTCGACACGTCCCTGTCGCCCTCCGGCAGGCTCGCGGCCTGGCGGGAGCGGCACAGGATCAGGGCGGCCCGCGCCGAGGCCTTCTACTCCGAGTCGCGCGCTCCCGAACGCGGCCTGCCGGTGGCGGGCAACGCCGCCGCCGCCACGTTCGTGAAGGGGCTCCTCGCCACGCGGAAGGGCAGGCTCACCGCCGTCATCGTGTTCAACGCCGCTGCCGCCTTCGCGGGGCTGGTGGTGCCGAGGATGCTCGGCAACCTGGTGGACGGGGTGTCGTCCGGCACCGCCGGCGGCGCGGCGGTGGACGCGATAGTCCTCGGCGTGGTCGTCGTCGTGCTCGCGCAGTCGGTGCTCACCTTCGCCGCCCGCCGCTCGTCGGCGGTCCTCGGCTGGGACCTGCTGGCCTCCGCCCGCGAGGAGGTCGTCCGGACTGTGCTGCGACTGCCGCTGGGCAAGGTCGAGTCGGCGGCGTCGGGCGACCTGCTGACGAGGATCACGTCCGACGTGTCGAAGATGAGCGAGTCGATCCGCTGGGCGTTCCCGCAGTTCGTCATCTCGTTCGTGCTCTGCGTGGCGACTGTCGTGGCGCTCGTGCTCAACTCGTGGTTCCTCACCCTGCCGGTGCTCGTGACGGCAGTCGTGCTGTGGTTCGCCACCAGGCACTACCTCGCGCACTCCATGCAGGGCTACATCACCGAGGGCGGCACCTACTCGCGGATCAACTCGGGGATGACCGAGACGGTGGACGGCGCCCGCACGATCGAGGCGCTCGGGCTGGGGCGGTCCCGCATCGAGCTGACCGAGGACGACATCGCCGAGTCGAGCCAGGCCGAGCGCTACACGATGAGCCTGCGCAACCTCTTCTTCATCTGGCTCGACATCTCGTTCCAGTTCCCGCTCGTCGCCGTCGTCGTGCTCGGCACCTGGGGTTACGCGAACGGATGGGTCACCATCGGCCAGATCACCGCCGCGGCGATCTACGTCCAGGGTCTGGTCGAGCCGATGGACAGGCTCATCCAGGTGTTCGACCGCCTGCAGATCGGGCTCGCCGGCACCACCCGCCTGCTCGGCATCGCCGAGGTTCCCGGCGACAGGACGCCCGGCGATGTCCTCCCCGCGGGAACCGATCTCGAGGGACGCGACCTGCGTTTCGCCTACCGCGACGGCCACGACGTGCTGCACGGCATCGACGTCGACCTGCGGCCGGGAGAGAGACTGGCGGTGGTCGGCCCGTCAGGGTCGGGCAAGTCGACGCTGGGACGGCTGCTGGCGGGCATCAACCGTCCGCGCACCGGTGAGGTGGACGTCGGCGGCGTGGACGTCATGCGGCTCCCGCTCGACCTGCTGCGCACCGAGGTGGCCCTGGTCACGCAGGAACACCACGTGTTCGTCGGGACGGTGCGCGACAACATCGTGCTGGCCCGCGACGTCCACCTGGCGCCCGACGAGGTCGACCCGGCGGTGGTCGACGCGCTCAAGGCCGTCGAGGCGTGGGACTGGGTGGAGAAGCTGCCGCAGGGGCTCGACACGGTGCTCGGGCACGGCAGGCACAGGCTCACCCCGGCGCAGGCGCAGCAGGTGGCGCTGGCCAGGCTTGTGGTCGCCGACCCTCACACGCTCGTGCTCGATGAGGCGACCTCGCTGATCGACCCGCGGACCGCGCGCCACCTCGAAGGGTCGATGGCGAAGCTGCTCGACGGCAGGGCGGTCGTGGCCATCGCGCACAGGCTGCACACCGCGCACGACGCCGACAGGATCGCCGTCGTGATCGACGGCAGGATCGCCGAACTCGGGTCGCACCACGAGCTGATGGAACGCGACGGCGAGTACGCGCGGCTGTGGCGCACCTGGCGTAGCTGACGGGCCGCCGCCTCAGCCGACGACGAGGATCACCTTGCCGGTGTTGTCGCCGGACTCCAGCAGCCTGTGGGCGGAGGCGACGTCCTCGAGCGGGAACCGGGTCTCGGGCGCCGGCTTGATCCGTCCGTCGGCGATCAGGGGCCACACCTTGTCGCGGACGAGTTCGCAGATGGCCGTCTTCTGCTCGACCGGACGGCCGCGCAGGCTCGTCGCGAGGATCGTCCCGCGCTTGGTCAGCAGCGCGTTGAGGTCGAGCGTGCCCTTGCGTCCGCCCTGCAGGCCGATCACTATCAGCCTGCCGTCGCGCGCCAGAGCCGCCACATTGGGTTCGAGGTACTTGGCGCCCATGACGTCGAGGATGACGTCGGCGCCGTCGGTGTGCTCCCGCAGCGCGGCAGGCCAGTCGTCGTGGTAGTCGAGCGCCACGTCCGCGCCCAGCGAGCGGCACAGGTCGAGCTTCGCCGGGCTGCCGGCGGTGGTGATGACGCGCGCGCCGAGCGCCTTGGCGTACTGGATGGCGAAGGTGCCGATGCCTCCCGCGCCGCCGTGGATGAGCACTGTCTCCCCGGCCGACAGGTGGGCGAGGTCGAAGTTGGAGGCGACCGTCGCGGCGACCTCGATGAGGCCCGCGGCGCTGACCAGGTCGAACCCGGCGGGCGGCGGGATGACCTGGCCGGCCGGGACGACCGCGTACTCGGCGTAGCCACCGCCCGCGAGGATGGCGACGCAGGGGTCGCCGGCCCGCCACCGTTCGACGCCGTCGCCGACGGCTTCCACCTGGCCCGAGATCTCCAGTCCGATGACCTCGCTGGCGCCCTTGGGAGGCGGGTAGTAGCCCTGCCGCTGCAGCAGGTCGGCGCGGTTCACACCGGCGGCGGTGACCTTGATCAGCAGCTCGCCAGGGCCCGGTTCGGGGGTCGGAGCATCAGCGATGGTGAGGGCCTCAGGGCCGCCTGGGGAGGGGACGTCGACGATGCGCATGGGTTCAGCTTCGCACGTCCGTCCTCTGTACTATGAGGCCAGCGGGCGAGGTCGCATAGTGGACTAGTGCAGCCGCCTTGAAAGCGGCCGAGTGTCAAAGCTCCGTGGGTTCGAATCCCACCCTCGCCGCGAGTCGTAGGCGGGAGCGGACGGCGCGGATCGGGGGGCACGATCAAAGACGTCAGGAGGAGCCGGTGGCCGCGACAACGCATGTGATGAGGCCGCGTCCGCCCATCAGGGCTCTCGGGATCGCCGCGGCCTTGGCGCTGCTGGGAATGGGCGCTTTCGCCCTGCAGTACTTCATGAACTGGAGCGAGGCCCTGCGCATCGTCGGGCTGGTCCTGCTCGCCCTCGGCGTGGCGCTCGCCGTCACGGGTTTCACCGCCGTGCGCCGCCTGAGCGCGACGGTCTCGCTCGACGAGCAGGGCTTCAGGATGGACACCCCCACGGGCTCGCAGGCGGGGGAGTGGGGCGAGATCGTCAAGGTCACCAGGAGCACAGGGCGCATCACGCTGCACAAGCGCGACGGTTCCCAGGTGGCGATGGTGGTGCCGCGCGGCGGCTCGGGCGACCTCGACGGTCTCGGGGTCGACATCGCCGGCAGGCTGAACGCGAACCGGGGTTACGCGAGCTGAAGCCCTCCCGGGCGGACGGCCCGGCTCAATCCTCGGGGTGGTAAGCGCACTCGTCGTCGAGGTCGGCGCTGCGCGCCTTGGTCGTCGACGTCGGCTTGGAACCCGGGGTGGAGGTCGGCTTGGTGCTCGACGCCGGTGCTGAACTCGGCTGCGAGGAAGCGGTGGGGCCGTCCTGGTTGCTGGAGACCGTCTCCTTCAGGGAGGTCTTCACCCGGGAGCGCACCTTGTTCCAGTCGGGGTTGGCGGCGCTGAAGCCGTCCTTGCCGGTCTGGAAGGAGAGGCTGCGCAGCTTCGTCCCCTGCACGCGGGTGGCGAGGTCGAGCAGCGCGGGCAGCATGCTCTGCGGCACGTCGGTGAGGATCGTCTTCTCGCCTGCCGCCGCGACCTTCTCGTAGTTCACGACGAGGTTCTGCGGGCTGGCCTGCTGCACGACGGCGTTGATGACGCAGCGCTGGCGTGCCTGGCGCTTGTAGTCGTCGAGCCCGTAGCGGCCACGCGCGTACCAGAGCGCCAGCCGTCCGCTCAGGTGCTGGTTGGGGCCCGGGTCGATGTAGTCGGTGGGAGCGACGTTCCTGTCCTTGGCGCCGCCGATCGGCACCGGGTAGTTGACGTTGACCGTGATGCCGCCGAGGGCGTTGATGAGGTCCTTGAAGCCGTCCATGTTGACCAGGACGTAGTAATCGAGGTCGAGCCCCAGCGCCTCGCCGACGGCGATCTTCAGCACATCGGCACCGAGGTTCGAGGTCTTGCCGAGCACGTCGTCCGGGACCCTCGCCGGCACGTTGCGGTACATGGCGTTCAGGAAGTACTCGGGGTTGGCGCCGTTGCTGCCGTCGAAGAACCCGTTCGGGTAGTACTGGTGCAACGGTGAGTCGGACGGGAACGGCATCCGCGCGGTCTGCCGCGGGAGCGAGATCAGCGTGGTGGCGCCGGTGGCGGTGTCGATCGAGGCGACGATGACGGTGTCGGTGCGCACGCCTTCTTTCATGCCGCGCTTCTGGTCGACGTCGCCGCCCAGGATCAGCACGTTGAGGCGCTTCTTCTCGGCCCACGGGTCGACCTTGTTGGTGAAGGTCGGCACGGTGACGCTCTGGTTGTTGCTGTCGTCGCCGAAGATCTTCTGGAAGGCGCCGGCGGACGTGTAGGCCATGTTCGCGCCGTACGCGAGGGGCGCCGCCACCGCGAACGAGAGCACGCCGACGAGCAGGGCGCCGCCGAAACGCTGTCCGAGCGAGGCTCCCGAGGGACGCAGCGCGAGGTGGCTGGCGCCGATCACGAGCACCCAGGCCAGCGCGATCACGATCAGCGCTGCGGCCGCCGCGTACAGGACCGTCGGATCGAGCGCGAGGGTGGCGAGCAGGCGGCGGTTGGTGATGCCGAGGTAGGCGAGCCCGCCGACGAGGACGACCGCGACGGCGAGGACGAGGGCGCCTGCCAGCCTGCGTCCGCCACGCCAGAGGCCGACGCCGGGGATGATCGTGCCGAGGACAGTCCAGGCGACGGTGTCGCCCATGTGCGCCGCCGAACCGTGGGACCCGCCGTGCTCCGCGATGCGTCGCGGGGTGCCCGACGAGCGAGGTGCTGAGTCGTCGGCGATGCGCCGCGCTGGATGCGACGAGTCGGCTGCCATGCGGCGTTCCTCTCCTAGGGCCGTCCGGAGTTTACTGCGCAGGGTGAAATCACCGTCCCGCGGGACCTGCTTTCCGCTTCCCACTCTCGACTCGTCCCTGAGCGTGGCCCGCCGGTACCGGTGTTGCACCCGACGCTTTGCCCACGGGCAGGACGCGCCGCTAGGCTGGCTCAGCATCCTTGGAGGTGTCGCCTAGTCCGGTCTATGGCGCCCGCCTGCTAAGCGGGTTTCGGGGTTAACCCGATCGCGAGTTCAAATCTCGCCACCTCCGCAGTTCACAAGGAAACGCCTCGCGCAGGACTCTGCGGGGGGCGTTTCTCGTCTGCGGCCCCCGTGCACGCCGATCCTCCTCTCCTCGTGGGGCCGGATGGGACAACTTCGCGGCGGCGTGCGAACTCGCGGCGGAAGCTGGGCGGGCGTCCGGCCAACCAATCGCCCCTGGCTAGGGGTGATGGCAGGGCCGCGCGGAGCGGCGAGGTTCGCCGAACCAAGTTGTACCAATAGGTCTTTCTAGTTGTGGGGTCAGGTTGATAACGTCTGCCCGAACTCACGAGTCCCCGGCGGGGACCGTCTCAAGAGAGGTGTAAACACGTGAAGAAGACCCTGGTCGGCATAGTGGCCGGCTCGATGGCGACCTTCGCCCTGGTCGGCTGCACGACTGTCGGTTCACCGTCGTCGAGCCAGCCCGCAGCACCCGGAGACAGCGTCAAGGTGGCGTTCGTCTCCCAGGTGGAAGGCATTCCCTACTTCTCCGGCTTCAAGACCGGGGCCGACGAGCAGGCCAAGAAGCTCGGCATCAGCTACACGCAGGCGGGGCCCGCCACGGCCGACTCCGCCGAGCAACTTCGCATCTTCAACAGCCTCGTCCAGCAGGGCTACAAGGCGATCGCCATCTCGCCGCTCGACCCGACGTCGATGAACTCCGCCATAGCGGCGGCGAGGGCCAAGGGCATCATCGTGATCACGTCGGACGCCGACGCACCCGACAGCGAGCGCCAGGCCTTCGTCCAGCAGGCGACCGACGAGGCGCTCGGCCAGACAGTGATGGACGAGATCGGCAAGGCGACCGGCGGCGAGGGCCAGTACGGCATCGTCTCGGGCGCACCCGACACCGACACCTTCACCCGGTGGATCGCTGCCATCAACGCGCGCGCCGCGGAGAAGTACCCCGAGATGAAGCTCGTCGGCGGCGTGCGGTACACCACGACCACCGCGCAGGCACTGACCGAGACTCAGAACCTCATGACTGCCAACCCCGACCTGGCAGGCGTGATCGCCATCCCGTCCACCGCCGTCCCGGGTGTTGCCCAAGCGGTGAAGAACGCCGGCAAGTCAGGGAAGATCGCCGTGAGCGGCTTCGGCTCCCCGCAGACCGCGGCACCCTTCCTGAAGGACGGCTCCATGACCTCGACGGTCCTGTGGGACGTTCCCAAGCTGGGCGCGCTGACCGTCTGGGTGATGAACCAGCTCATCGAGGGCAAGACCTTCGAGGCCAGCAACACGATCGACGGCTTCGCCGACCCGGTCGTCTACGACGCCGCCAGCAAGACCTTGGTGCTCGGCCCGCCCACGGTGTTCACCAAGGACAACGTCGACCAGTTCAACTACTGATGCCCACAAACCCCCGACTCGCACTGCGTGGACTGTCCAAGCGGTTCGGTGCGACCACTGCCCTGAGCGACGTCAGCTTCGACGTCGCTCAGGGCGAGCGGTTGGCCGTCCTGGGCGAGAACGGTGCGGGCAAGTCCACGCTCATGAAGGTCCTCGTCGGCGTCCACAAGGCCGACAGTGGCTCGATCGAGCTGGACGGCGAACCATTCCGGCCCGACTCGCCCGCGGCGGCCATGGCCGCCGGGGTGAGCATCGTCTACCAGGAGCCTTCCTTCTTCGAGCACCTG